>JAPOWR010000006.1:0-17500 GCA_026707545.1 Acidobacteriota bacterium
CGGAGGCCGCCGGCGGTACGTCCGGCCCTGCGATCGACGGCTACTCGACGCATCACGCTCGCGGCCTCGCGCCGCAGGCTCTCGCGTAACTCCGGGTCGCTCCAGGATCCGCACCAGAACCGAAAAAGGCCTGCACCCCCTTTGTGCCGTTTTCGACTCTTCGAAACTTACCTCGTCCTCTTCTGAGGACACCTCCCGAATGTCCTTGAAACGCAAGACGTTTCTCGTTCGCCGCTCCGGGCAAGAGCCCTCGCGGGCGCGGTGACCGGGTCGGTCCAGGCGATTCGGGTTGGGACGTGAGCGACCCCCCCTTTCAGCCGCCTGGAGCGGCACGCAAGGGTCTCCCATGTGCCGGCCTGTTTCAGGCCGCCGGGAGGGTCGCTCACGTCCAGAATTGATCCCTGCGGGAAGGCTCGGAGGTAGACCGGAACCACGGAGGCGACCAAGGATATGAACGTTGCGCCTACCCCACGGGGTTAAGCCCGCCGGCAACGGCAGTGGACACGAGTGTGCGGTTTTCGGTTGCCATTGACACTCGCTTCTGACGCCGGCTACAGCCGACCACAGGAGGAGCCGGGACTGAGCCTCTCCCGAGCGTGCCCAAGGCGCACAAGAACGCCCCAGCCGGAAGGCTACACGAGCCGGAACAGGCCCCGGTGAGCGGCCGTGGCCTTGCGCTCGGCTTCGTCGAATTCGCGCGCCAGCCGACGCACCTGATCAACTACAGGAGGAGCTTCGAACAACGCGCCCTGCACAGCCAGCCGGTCGAACGGGCGCTCGCGGCGACGCTGTTCCGCAGCCTCCAAGCGGTCCGCCTGCGCTTCCAGCGCGTTCGCCGTTTCCCGGAGTGTCAATGCGAGCCGGAGCATTGTATAGCGGGCCTCTCTGTGCCTCTCGGCCGCGCTCAGCATGCCGTCTACGCTATCACCCATCCGTTCCGCTTCCGCAGTCACGCAACGGACAGATACGGCTGCCCGGTCTACGCACAAGCGCAAAGGACACCCGTACCGAGGCCCAGAGGACCCGGAGCAGTGGCCTGTCGCAGCAGCGCGGTGAGGTCTTGCCCGCTGGCTTAGGCCGCCCGCCTCTAATGGACTACGCCGAATGTCGCGGTTACGCCGCACGGGGTCAGCGCGTCGATGGCGAGGGCGTGGACCCAAGCCCCCGCTGCGGCAACTGAGACCGGATCTTCCTGGCCGCCGACGCCCACCAACGGCGCGACGACAGACAGGGCGGTGACAAGTATGGCGGGGCGACTCACCACTAGGTCAAGGTTCGCTAGCTGCGTTCAGGAAATCAGCGCAACCCTCCAGGAACGTAGACAGCATCTCCATCGTTCGGCGGAGATCGACAGCGTTGAGAGCGGGCTGCTGGAAGCCACGCCGAATCCCGGTCTTCGTATCGGCGTAGCGGAAGCTCTCGCCCTTGGGATCCCAAGCAGCAAGGACCTCGATCCAACCGTCCACGGCAAGGACGGCGTCGTCTTTGTCGTCGCCAGCTTGTTCCAGCAGCGTCTTGACCTTGGTCCAGAGCCTCTGGAGATCATGGTTACGGTCCTCATCGGGTAGATCTGCCTTTGTGTACAGGACGATGCAGGTCTTCAAGTACATCTCGACGCTGTGCCGGTAGCAGTAGAGGGCTGGACGCATGACCCAGTCCCTCTGGTTGTTGAGACAGTGCTCTAGCAGAGCATCTCCGGCCGCCTGGAACTGCGAAGCCACGAACGAGGGGTCGTTGATCTGCAGATAGGTGTGGTGATGCCCGTCTCGGAAGAGTGGCACGCCGAGTCGAGGCCACGGTAGCTCATGGTCGCTCATTCCTCAGTTCGCTGTTTCCTGGACCTGCCTGTCCAACAATCCCGCCCCTCGGTTCTAGGTGGACTCTACCTCCGTTCCGCTGAACTTGGCATCGCCGACGACGTAGGTGTCCCACGCTCCAACCCACACACCTAGGCCGCTTCTAGGCGGCGATGGACGCCCCGATAAGCTACGACAGCACCGGAACGGGAAACGGGACATGGCCGAACTACTCCGAACACCTGAGCGTTCGGGCTGCAGCCGGGACGGAACGCCAAGCCGAGCCGGCGCCGACGAACGAAGCCTCGCCGAGTGGCACGCCACGCTCGTCCGAGAGACTCAAGCCAGTAGCCGACAACCGGTGCCGCACAGTGCAACGGCCGAGCGTGGCGTGCCACTCGGCGAGGCTTCGTTCTTCGGCCACTCGGCCGATTCGCTGACCGTCCGACTCACCTGGCCGACAGCCGCACTTCCCGCCGTGGTCAGGACAAGCATCCTCACGGTCACGAACGGACCGGGAACGTTCACGGAACTAGCGGCCCTGCTCGCTCCGCAACGGCTTGACGGTGCCGTCTCGTGGGTCAATGACGACGCGGCGGCGCTTCGGCCTCGGGTCCTCGTCGAGTCCCGTGAGGATCCGACCCGCCCTCACGGCCGCGCTGGTCGGACTCGTGGGCGGCTTCTTCTTCGGCTTTGTCATCTGGACCGACAGTACGGCGCACAGATGGTTTCTGTCAATAGCCTCCGGTGCTACCGTCTCTGAGTCAGAGACGCAAAGGAACGAAGAACCACTTACCGGCAACGTTGCCGGTCCGCTATCGTAGGGGGAGGAGTGGTTCGAGACGGCGCCCCGCCCTCCTGCTGTTCTCCGCCATCTGTGGTCTGGTCGTGATCGGCTCCATGCCGGGCAGCGCGGTGGCGAGCCAAGAGGTCAGACTCAGCGCGAAGGTCAGCAAGTTGGTCGAGTGGCTGGAGAACGAGCACGGCATTGAGGTTGGGGAGAGGGTCGCCGACGGTGCGGTTTCCGTTCGGAGATGCCGACCAGAAGGCCGTCTCTTTGTTCCTCTCCTCCGAAGAGGCGTGCGGGGGACTCAAGCGCTAAGGCCGTCTCTTTCGCCGCGCTGACGAACCGCTCCGGACCCTGTGGGGACGGTGCGGGTTCGCGGCCAAGGAGGTAGTACGATGAGCGGCTCACCACGGTAGGAGAACCGTCATGCGCCACCTAGCACCTGTGCTGCTACTGACCCTCGTGGCCTCGGCCGCACCTGGCTTCTGAACTCTGGAGAAGAAGATGCAGACGATAGTGCGAGCCCTCGTGTGTGCTGTACTCGCCTCGGTCCCAGCAGCTGAGGCGAGCGACACACTCGATGTAGCGACCTGGAACATCAAGTGGTTCGGAGACAGCGACAGAGATCCCAAGGACGGTCCCCAGTTCTCAGGGGTCAGAGATGTGATTCGGACCACGCAACTGGAACTGTGGGCGGTGCAGGAAATCGAGGACAGCCGCGACTTCGGACGGCTTCTGCGAGATCTGCCCGGTTACGAAGGATTCCTGGTCCGGGATGGCAGAGTCGAGAACGGTTCTACCGACTACACTTGGAGCCAGCAAGAAGTAGGGATCATCTACAGAACCGACACTGTGACGATTCGAGGCGCGCGAGTCGTTCTTGGGCACCTCGCCGAGCGAGGTAGCCGCCCACCGTTTGCCACAGGCCGTCCACCTTTGGAGGTGGTGATCAGTGTTCCCGCCCACGACGAGATCGTCCTCCTTATACTCCACGCAAAGGCTTTTAGCGATGAGGATTCGCAGCGTCGGCGGCAGGAAGCAGCGGAAGCGCTGCATCAGTACATTCTCGATACTTGGGCATCCACGCCCGTGGTTGTGCTTGGCGACTTGAACGACGAGATCGACGATGAGGGTCCCTATGCAGTGTTCGCGAACGACTCGCGAGAGTGGTTCGCTCCGACGGCGGACTTGAGTGGGTCTCACGAGTCTGGTGCTATGTGGGACCACATCCTCGTCTCAGACGAGGCGGCGTGCTGGTATGTCTCGGACTCCGCCGAAGTTCTGAGTGTCGAAAACGCCAGTTCGATCAGTGATCACTTCCCGGTTGTGGCCAGCTTTGAGGTTGGCGAGTCCTGCGACAGCCCTTGACTCGTTGTTCCGGCTCCCGGACGTGCGCCGGGAGGACAACGACATGAGACACTGGGGTCGCTCACTCTTCTCGTCTCCGACCCGAGTATGCCCCGAGCCCCACCAGGCGACGAAACCCTCAGTGGGCAGTAGGGAGTTGAGCGGAAGCCATCTTGTAGCGCGATAGAGTCTCTACATGGGATGGCTGGTCTCGCGGTTCGTGGTCGTAGCTCTGTTGCTCGGAGCCGGCGCGCCGCTCTCGGCTCAGGAAGCTCCAGGACCGTTGTGCAGCGCATCACCGTACCCGTGCTGGCACGAGATACGTCCACGCTGCTTCATGTTGCGTCTGTTCGTGCCGCCCAACACCTCTGAGGGCGAGTGCTCGGGAGGATTCGCCCAGGGCCAGTGGACTGAGCAGTACGTGCCGGGAGGGTCGCAGGAAGGCGCCTACGTCGACGGCAAACGCAGCGGTCCGTGGATTCTCGAGTACACGAACCAGAAGGACAAGTTCTCGTCGCTCAGCGCAGGCGTGTACGTCGATGGCTATAGGGAGGGTGAGTGGACGCTCCAGACATCGTTTGGCGCACTCCACAAGGGTCCGTATCGGCGCGGACTGCGTCACGGAGAGTGGACGATCAGGCCGAACCCGCAGGACGTGTGGCGAGGCGAGTACGTCGATGGTGTGGCACAAGGCCGTTGGGTCACCGTGATCGGCGAAGATGAACGTGTCGTGGAGCGTGTCTACGTCGATGGCGTGGAACAGTAGCGTCGAGCAAACGACCGCCCTCGACAGTAAACCCGTGGAGACGATAGCCCGATGGCAACGATGTTTCAGCCGACGCAGTACAGGATCAGCCCTGACCCGATCACCAAGAAACTGACGGTTCTCCCACTCCTGCCTGCGGGGCATGGAGGTGGGTCTGTTGGAACGGTCAGGGAGAAGAACGGGACGTGGGTCGCCACAGCGAGAGACGGACGGCCAGAGACTGAGCACCCCACCCAAGATGAAGCGGCACGGTCGCTGCTTGAGGGCGTCTTCATGCGGCTAGGAGGAGATGACGAGGATGATCCTCACGAACGACCAAGGAGTTGAGGGCTAGAGCCGAGAGGCCGGGCGAGAAGGGAGTTCCTTGCGCTCTTTGAGGACTCGAAGGCGTCCACGCACATAGCCGTACTGCCTGAAGATCTCCGCTAGGCGGTACGCCTGGACGACCGACGCCTTGCTCCAACTCACAACACCATCATCCGATTCTAGGGCGATCCTCTTGGCGTACTTCCCGACCTGCACTGGAAACTTGCCGAGCGCACACGCCGATGGCAGACCATCTCGCTTCTGCGTGGCAAAGAACTCGTCCCCGGACCGGCCAATCGCCTCCCACTTCTCAGCCGCTGCCTCGCCACGCCACTGATCTAGGTGGTAGAGGATGCCGCCTAGCCACAGAAGACCCGAAATCGCGAGAACAACGCCGACAGGCAGCACCAAGACCTCCAGCACGGGTTGCAGGTCCCTGAGAGCGGCCACAACTCTCTCAGGCCCGTAGTGGTCCCAGATCAGCGTGAGACCCGCAGTGGCGAAGCCCGAAGCAATCCCCAATGCCGCCGTGAGGATGGCCCACCGCCGACGATCCGATCTGCGTACCATTCCGCAGATCGTAGCTCCGAACGAACCGACCCGCTAACGACTTGCCGCTGACCCCTGTTTCAGAACCACCCACTACCCTGCCAAGGCCGACGACGACCAGTCCGGAGCCGCGGAGTGCCGGGTCGGTGTCGCGGCCGCAGCTGGCCGAGAGGAAGTCGGCTGCTTGGTCGTGCTCGCGGCCCCGGGGGCGTGAGCGGAAGTTAGCTACACTCGCGCGCCAAGACTGTCCGGAGGGGCGACGATCCACACGTCTAGTCGGTCTAGCTACACTTCCGTGCTCATCGATTCTAGGAGGGCAACGATGACCTCGACATCCGAAGGACTCGACTTGGTCGACCGCCTCCAGCGGCTGGCGCGGCGGGTTCAGAGGCATCTCGAAAGCGTCCAGACCGAAGAAGCGACCAAGACGGCTCTTGTACTGCCGTTCATCGCAGATGTCCTTGGCTACAACGTCTTCGACCCAACCGAAGTCGTGCCTGAGTTCACGGCTGACGTGGGCACCAAGAAAGGCGAGAAGGTCGACTATGCGATCATGCGTGACGGCAAGCCGATCCTGCTGTTCGAGTGCAAGCGCTATGGCGCTGACCTCGGCGACGCCGCGAAGTCCCAGCTCCATCGCTACTTCAGCGTGACGGAGTCACGTGTTGCCGTCCTGACAGATGGGGTCACCTACCGGTTCTTTTCCGATGTCGACGCTCCGAACAGGATGGATGAGCGCCCCTTCTACGAGTTCGACCTGCGTAACGCCGATGAGGCCGAGGCGAAGGAGATCAGTCGCTTCACGAAGTCCTCGTTCGACGCAGCGGCGCTCCAGGGCCAGGCTCAGGATCTGAAGTACACCCGCGAGGTCCTCAGCCTGATTGAGCAGGAATGGAATGATCCATCGCCCGCCTTCGTCAGGCTCTTCTCAAAGAGGGTCTATCCGCGGACCCACACGAAGAGGGTGGTCAGTCAGTTCACTGGAATCACCAAACGAGCCTTGAGACAGTTCCTGAGAAACCGCCTAGAAGCTCAGATCACGCGAGTGCTCGAGGGTGACCAAGCCGACGAGGCATCCTCCGATGCTGGTTCCGACCAGGTCACAGACACCGCTCCGCCTGTGGCTGACCCCATCCACACGACGACCGAGGAAGAGTGGCAGGGCTTCTTCGCCGTGAAGGCCATTTTGAGTCGGGACCTCTCACCAGAGCGGATTCACATGCGCGATGTGAAGTCGTACTGCGGCATCCTGCTCGACAACACCAACCGGCAACCCATTTGCCGCCTGCACTTCAACAATCCAGACAACAAGTACTTGGCCCTCATCGGCGAGGACAAGAAGCCCCGCCTCGTCCCCATCGGGTCGGTCGACGACATCTTCCAGTACGCTGATGAGATCCGCGCAGCGGCGAACCGCTACCTTCCTGCCGACCAGAAGTTCATCGCTGAACCACTAGAAGCCTGATGCTCGCGTTGCCGTACTGAGGACGGCCCTTTGCGTACGAGGGTTTGAACGTCTTCCCTGAGTTGGAGTTAGTGGACCGAGCCGCCTGAACCGCACCACGAGTCCAATGGCCTTCTCCAGCCCTTAGAGGCTGGCAGAGACCCCAGGGCCGCGACGGGCGCTGAGGGACCTACGCGACAAGCAGGACCGCGTTGGGGGACAGACCCTCCCCGTCGCCCCTGACAAGTACCTGCCTTCTCTACTACTTCTCCAGACTCCGAGCGGGAAGGAGTGCGCGCCGTCCCTACATCCTCTTCCAGAGCGCGCACGGCCGCAGGGACCCCTCCCCCTGAGCCCCGGCGCGGGGCGGGTGCCGACGACGCCCTGTCGTCCTGTCGCCGCCGCGCCTACGGTCCCACGCCGACGACGGAACGACCCGGGCCCCGGAGCTCCAGCCGCAGCGCGTCGCGGTGCTGGAGAAAGGCGGGCAGCACGTCAGCGGCCAGCGGAGGAACAGGATCGTTGACCAGGGTGGCGGGATTGATCCAGCGGCCGTTTCTCTGCACGCGGTAGTCGAGATGGGGACCGGTTGAAAGACCACTGGAGCCCACGTAGCCGACCACCTGGCCCTGTTGCACTCGGCGGCCTCTCCGAATCCCCTCGGCATAGCCGGACAGGTGGAGGTACGCCGTCATGTAGCCGTTGGTATGACGCAGGCGAACCGTTCGGCCGCCCCCACCGCGAGTACTGGCCGAAACGACGGTGCCGTCGGCGGTCGCCCGTACGGGTGTTCCAGTCGGCGCTCCGTAGTCGACGCCGTAGTGGGGCATGCGCCGCTTCAGGATCGGATGGTAGCGATTCATCGAGAAGCGCGACGTGACCCGCGAGTACGGCAGAGGGGAACGCAGGAACTGGCGTCGCAGCGGTTGCCCCTCGCCGTCGTAGTACCGGTTGGGTTCGGTCTCCGCCACAGCATCGGCGCTCTCGGGCCCGTTGGCTTCGACGCCCGTGAAGCGATACGCCTCCAGCCACGTCTCCCGATTCCGGTAGCGCAGCGCCACGATGGCGGCGCCACCTTCGGCCTTGCCGTCAAGCAGCAGTTCGTCGTAGAGGATCTCGAAGCGATCGCCAAGGCGAAGATCGCGATTGAAGTCCAGATCCCACTGCAGCACGCTCGCCATGCCGTACGCGAGGCGGGAAGGAGCGCCGGCGCGGCTGATCGAGCTCTCTAGCCCTCCCCGCAGTTCACCCCGGACCAGGCGCCGCACATGCGCGCGCCGGTAAGGGCGGTAGCGACTGCGCCAGGCGCCGTCACTGCGCTCGGCCACCACCACGCCCTGACCCCGGCGCGGGAGTCGGATGGCGACCAACTCCCCGCCTCGGCGAACCATGGAGTAGACCGGTTCGCGCGCACGAAGTCTCCGCGGGTCGAGTACTTCCGCTACCGACGCCGAGGCCTGGTGCAGCTCGGAGTCGGGAACACCCGCCCGCGTCAGGACGCGGTCCAGCGTGTCGCCGCTACGAATCCGACGCTCGAGGGGGAACGGCACCCGGTCCAGGGCGGCCGCATCCAGGTCGGGGGCTGGAGTCGCCTCGGTCGGGCTGTACGGTCTCTCGAGGACAACAACCAGCCTCTCGGATCGCGGCTGTAGTCCCCGCCATCCGGCCAACACGCTCAGTCCGATCAGCGCCGAGGCGCCAATCCAGTGCGCAAGTTGCTTGGAACGCATGAGTTAGCGGGTGCGGCGGGCGAACGAGTCCTCTATTGTGCCACGTCGAGCCGCCTGCGGCACAAACCCGGCTACGTTGCGGCTTGTGCAACCTCCCCTGGCGGCCTTCAGGCTGCGTCCTGCCTGGACCGCATCTTCCGGGGCATTCCGGACCGGATGTAGCCGTGTTCCCGCCCGTAGCGCAGCAGGACCGTCTCCAGCTTGCGCCGTCCCCGGTACAGCCGGCTCATCACCGTTCCCAACGGGATTCCGAGCCGGTCGGCAATCTCGCGGTAGGACAGTCCCTGCAGGTCCGCCAGTTCAACGGCAACACGGTAGTCCACGGGCAGATCCTCAAGGGCCCTCTTGACGTCCTGATCCAGGGCGCCTTCCAGCAGGTCTTCCTCCGGCGTCGGGCCGCGCGCGAAGAGCGGCGACTCCAGGAGCTTCCACTCGAAGGCGTCCTCGATGTCGTCGAACGAGTTCTTCAGCGGCTGCCGCTGCCGCTTGCGGTAGCGGTTGATGAACGTGTTCTTGAGGATCTTGAACAGCCAGGCCTTGAAGTTGGTTCCTTCCTGGAACTTGTCGTAGTACTTGAAGGCCCGCAGATAGGTCTCCTGGATCAGATCCTCGGCGTCCTGCTTGTTCCGGGACATCCGATAGGCCGTGCTGTAGAGGCTGTCCATGAAGGGCAACGCCTCGGCCTCGAAGTTCCAACCACCACTGTGATCGGCCATCGCGTTCATCTGTACCTCCCCGCCGCGCATTGTTGGACCGCGGCACCTTCGCCAGCGAGGGGCAGCACATTCGATGCCAAGTCCCGCGGCCGGAACCAGACGGGAGGTTCTTCCATTCCCAGCCTGCGTTTCGGGGCAGCCCGGCACGAACTCGGGCAGGGGGCCCGCCATCAGACCGGCACCGGACACGGCCAAGATGGCCGGTGCGTGCCGGAATTGAGTCGCGCACCCGACCCGGGCCGCGCAAGCGGTCCCCAAACGGGCGTCTTGGCTCAGCGGCGGAGCGCCCAGCTTCCGCCGCGGAGCGGCTTGTCCTGGTTTCTAGAAGAAACCGGCGCCGCGGAGCGCGATCAGCAGGGTGTAGAGGACGACCGATTCCATGAACGCGAGCCCGATGAGCAGCATGATCTGAATGCGGCCACCGGCACCCGGGTTGCGCGCCAACCCGGCGCACGCCTCGCCGGTCGCTCGACCCTGACCGATCGCGCCGCCGGCCGCGGCGATGCCGAGCCCCACGGCGGCCCCCAACAGGCCGAGATTGGCGCCGCCGTCGCCCTCCCCTGCACCGTCCTGCGCCAGAGCCGGAACGGCAAACAGCGTGAGTAGCACGGCCACGAGAAAGACCAGCTTTGACTTCTTCATTTCGCGAGAGTCCCCTTAGTGTGCCTCGGCCTCGGCCTCGGCGATGTAAACAGTGGTCAACAGGATGAAGATGAAGGTCTGGATGGTGGCAGCCATGAGACCCAGAGCCATGATCGGCAACGGCACCGCGAACGGGACCAGGCCGAAAATGGCGGCAGCCGCGAGGTGCTCGCCAAAGATGTTCCCGAACAGGCGCAAGCCAAGCGACAGCACCCGGGCCGCGTGGGTGATGATCTCGAGCGGGATGAAGAGGGGCGCCAGAAAGATGACCGGCCCGGCGAAGTGCTTGAAGTAGCGCAGCCCGTTTCTGCGCAGGCCGAACAGATGGTAGAGCACCCACGCCGTGATCGCGAGGGCGAAGGTCACGTTCACGTTCTGGGTCGGGGGCTTCAGGAAGAAGATCAAGCCCGACAGATTGCTCAAGAAGATGAAGAAGGCGAACGAGGCAATCAGGGGCAGGTGCCGCGAACCACCCTCGCCGATCGTCTCTTCGAGGAGGTTGCGAAGCCACACGAAGAAGACCTCGATGATCTGCTGGAACTTGCCGGGATCGTCCTTGCGCAGGCCGCGTGAAACGGTGACGCCGATCGTGGTGACGACGCCGAAGACGAACAGGGCCATGACCACATGGTCCGGCACCTCGTGAGGGAGATTCTCCTCGGCTCCGGCCAACTCCACCACGCCCTGCCAAGCCGCGTTGACCGGCTTGTAGAGGATCGAATGTTCACCCGCGGCCATGACGATTGAAACGACTCAGGAAGTGAAACCGGCTCGCCAACTCGGAGATCAGCAGCGCCAGCGGCACGACCGTGAATCCCAGGATCAGCGCGATGAACTCCCTTGACCCCACCAGAAGGGCCGCGACGATGAAAGCGCTCAACAACGAATAGCGGAGAACGATGAACAGGATGTTCTTGGCGCCAACACGCCCGTCGGCGTGAGGCTCCAGCGCGCGAACCTGCATCTCCAGGCCGCGGAAGCTGAAACTACTGACGACCCCAGCGGCTGTCAAGGTGAGTGCGGCGCTCAGACTCCAGGCCAGGGCAAACCCGCCTCCAACCGCGGTCACGCCCAGAGCGCATCGCATGACGCGCCTCGACATGACAGCAAGTTCATCGTTGGTCCGTGCCACCATCTTCCTCGTCCGCGTTCAGTCGCTGCACGACCTGGTACACGTTGTAGAAGCCCGCCGCGACACCGAAGAGACCGCCGATCAGGGCGCCGGCATTCGGTGCGTCGAACCAATCTCCGACCGCCCTCCCGGCCAGGTAACCCAGAACCGAGGCCACGGGAAACACGAGCCCGATCGTGGCGACATCCAGTAGGCGGCGCGGCAGGCGCATTCCAGGCACCCAAGTGGCGGACCGCCGCTAGGCCCTCGAGTCCCACAACACATCGGCCTCGCCACGCACCTTGTTCTCGTAGCGGGCCATCACGAACAGGGCGTCGGAGAGTCGGTTGACGTACGTCAGGGCCGGCGCGCCAACTGCTTCCGTCGCCGCAAGAGTCACCAGGCGCCTTTCGGCACGACGGCAGATGGTGCGTGCCAGATGGAGTGCCGCTGCGGCCAGCGACCCGCCGGGCAGAACGAAGTTGGCCAACGGCTCCAGCTCCTCCTGCAGTGTGTCGATCGTCTCCTCCAAGCCCCGGACGTGCCGTTCCTCAATGCGCGGGACCGGCGGAGCGTCGCCGCCAACGGGCACGCAGAGGTCCGAACCGAGGTGAAACAACTCCTGCTGCACCTTGGCCAGACTGCGGCCGATCCGTGCTGAAACGCCGGCAGCCAGGGCTACCCCGACCGCCGAGTTCAGTTCGTCGATCGCTCCATAGGCCTCGACCCGGGCAGAGTCCTTCCGAACCCGGACCCGAATGCCCAGACCGGTCGTTCCGTCATCGCCGGTCCGCGTATAGACGCGCGTAATCCGCGGCAAGGGGGTCCCAGCGCCCGAACGGTTAGATGTCGTCCCGGATCGCGCCTTCGACCGGGCTGCTGGCACCCTCGGTGTAGATGCCGCCAGTCAACTCAAAGGACTCGACGGCGCGCTCGCGGAGACGCTCCAGGGCCTCGTCGAAGTTCTCCGGCATCATCTCCTCATCGCAGAAGGAGCAGCAGCTCTCCCAGGTGTAGCCCAGGCCATCCACCTGCTTGCGGCCCCCGGGAGTCACTTCGTCGGTGATCGGACACCAGATGGTGCTCATTGCCAGCATGAAGTTCTTGACGTAGCGCTCTTCGGCGGCCTTGGAGGCGTGGGAGTCGGGATCGCTGGCGAAGGAAGCCTGCACTCCCGGTTCGCTGCCGCGGTAGTCGATGCCCCCATGCGTCCACGTCTCGCCGTCAGCGACGGAAGGCACGAGCTTGACCGGGCAGAGATCGGTCGACTTGACCGCCTCCGGGATCTTCACCTTCGCCAGGTCGACCGCGTCGGGCGGCAACTGGGCAAAGGCAGGCGCCACAACGAGGAGCGCCACGAGAAGTACGGTGAGGCGAAGAACTGAACGGTCTGAGACGAGCTTGATCGGCATGGGGTGTGTCCTCCGCGAGGCTGAGAGTCAAGACTTGAAAGCGTCGGCCACCGGCGTTCGCTACCTGAGACAGGACGCGGCAGTATAGCAACCTGCGGCCGCATTCCGCAGGCCTCCGCAGCGATCTCCGCCCGCCGAAAGGGAACGGCTACCAGCCTCGGGCTGTTACTCTGTCTGACCGTGACCCGAGCCGGCCGCATGAGACTCCACCGGCTTCGGAGCTGTCGCAACCGCCTCGTCCTCGCGAGCATCCTGAGCGGCATCGGAGGCGCGGCCGTCCTGACCGCGACCGCCGCCGCGCAAGAGGTCGAGGGGCAGGGGAGCGGGCCGTCCAGCGCCGCACAGACCGCGACAAGCGACGACCTCGATAAACGCCACGCTCAGTGGCTCGCCGAGGTCGCCGCGATCATGACTTCCGAAGAGCGGGATCTGTTCCTCCTCCTCACAAGGGACTACCAACGGGATGCGTTCGTGCGCAAGTTCTGGCAGGTCCGCGATCCGGTTCCGAAGACCGGCCGCAACGAAATGCGGGAGCGCTGGGAAGAACGGGTGGCCTACGCGCGAAGCAACTACGGAGGACTCACCGACGCCCGCTCGCAGGTGTTGCTGATTCACGGCGAACCGAACCGGATCGTCCAGATCCGCTGCACGACAACCCGAATCCCGGCCGAGATCTGGGTCTACCAGGGTAGTGATCGCGTGAGGTTTCGCTTCCTGCTGATCTTCGTGCGAGCACGGGGTCTCGGCGAGGCCCGGGTGTGGGTACCGGGCCGCGGTGACATTCGCGGCCTCATAGAGGGCGCCAAGACCTGCATCAACGGCCATCTGCTGGAGGATGTCGTGGACCAGGTGCGCGGCCTCGGAGGCGACTACTCGAGTCAACTGGCGCGGGTGCTGGCGAAACCCCGCCCACGGAACGAAGAGTGGGTCGCCGCGTTCGCCGCGGCGTCTACCGACCTGCCTTCCGCCGCACCCCTGTTTGAAGCACACATCGAGTACGACTTCCTGGGGCGCTTTCAGAGCCGTACCGTGGTCGAGGGCCACGTCAGGATCGACGCCTCCGCGGTCGCAGTCGGCGAGTTTGCCGGATACCGATCCCAGGATCTCCTGCTGGTCGGCGAAGTCGTCAGGGATCAGGAGCTGTTCGAGTCCTTCCGCTACAAGTTCGGCTTTCCGGCCGCGGGGGACCAGGCTGCCGCTTTCCGACACACACTGCTCCTGCCCTTCCAGCGCTACCTGCGCCCCGGGGACTACCGGATCATCCTGCGGCTCGAGGACATCAACGGCGGCAGGTTCTTCCGGGGAGAGCAGGACCTCGCCGTGCCGAAGCTGTCCAACCGCGCGCCGCTCGCAGAGCCCGAGACCGAGGGCGAACGGTTGCTATCGGAAGCGGCCAGCAGCGTCGGTTCGGAGTCGGTCAAGATCCGGCTCCTCAAACCGGCGGGCGAGATCCTCTCGGGACTGGTGCGCTTCGATGCGGTGGTCGAGGGCGAAGGAGTTGCGGCAGTCTCCTTCGTTCTCGACGACACGCCGGTCCTGAGCAAGGTCCAGCCGCCCTTCAGTGTTGAAATCGATCTAGGCGACTTCCCCAGGCCCCGCACTCTGCGCGTCGAGGGCAAGGGCGACGATGGCGGTCTGCTGGCCTGGGACGAACTCCCGATCAACGCAGGCGAGCACACGTTCTCCGTCCGGCTGATCGAACCGCATCGGGGCCGGCGCTACATCTCGAGCCTGCGAGCCCGCGCCGATGTGGACGTGCCGGAGGGCGCAACCCTCGACCGGCTCGAGTTCTATCTGAACGAGAACCTGAGTTCCACGGTCTACCAGGAGCCGTTCGTCCAGCCGATCCAGCTTCCACCGTACGCCGGCGTCTCCTACGTACGCGCCGTCGCCCACTTGAGCGACGGCAACACGGCCGAGGATCTGGTGTTCATCAACTCGCCCACCGACATCGAACAGGTCGAGGTCCAGTTCGTCGAGCTCTTTATCTCGGTCACGGACCGTAGGGGACGTCCGATCGACGACCTGGAAGAAGACGACTTCACCGTGTTCGAGGACGGCCAGAGGCAGATCACAAGCCGCTTCGAGCGCGTTGTCGATCTGCCTATTCATGTCGGCGTTGTCATCGACAACTCCGCCTCCATGCGCGACTCTCTCGACATCACACGGCGAGCCGCGCTGGCGTTCTTCGAACAGGCCGTGACTCCACGAGACCGGGCGGCTGTCATCACCTTCAACCGCTTTCCGCAGCTGGCCGTTCGCCTCACGAACGACCTGACGGATCTGGGCAGCGGTCTGGCGGGCCTGGTTGCTGAAGGCCAGACCGCCCTCTACGACAGTCTCATCTTCAGCCTGTACCACTTCGCAGGAGTCACCGGCCAGCGCGCGATCCTCCTGCTTTCCGACGGCAAGGACGAGGTTTCACGCTTTTCCTTCGACGATACCCTCGAATACGCCCGCCGGGCCGGCGTCACCATCTACGCGATCGGGCTGGGAATCGCCGAGGCCGGGGTCAGGCGCCGACTCGACCGCCTCAGCACGCAAACCGGCGGTAAGAGCTACTTCGTTCGTGACCCGGACTCGCTCGACGAGATCTACGCCAGCGTCCAGCGCGAGCTCCGCTCTCAGTACTTCCTCGCCTACCAGTCCGCCAGCACCCGCTCGGACGACGGCTTCCGTCGGATCAAGGTCGACGTTCGCCGCCCGAACGCGAACGCCCACACGATGAGCGGCTACTACCCCTGACAAGGCGTCAAAACCGAACCGGCGGCCCTTGGCTCAGCGATGCCGGACACGGTCCGCGCGCCTCCTCGGACCGGGCACGAAAAAGCCCCCGGCGGGTTGTTCACCCACCGGGGGCTGAGAAGGATCCCGGCGACGACCTACTCTCCCACACCGTCACCGGTGCAGTACCATCGGCGCTGCGGGGCTTAACTGCCGTGTTCGGAATGGGAACGGGTGTTTCCCCCGCGCTACGGTCACCGGAAATCACTGCAAACCGGGCGGAGCCCCACGTCCAGCGACTCCGCCACCGAATCGAATCCTTCCGGGCCTCCTCCACACGGCCAAATCGGCCGTGCGCAAACCTAAGCGCCCAAGTCCCGAGTGCAGCAACCTTTGAAAATGGTCAAGCCGAACGACCGATTAGTACGGGTTAGCTAAACGTCTCGCAACGCTTACACGTCCCGCCTATCAACCTGGTAGTCTACCAGGGGTCTTCAGGGATACCTCATCTCGAGGCTGGCTTCCCGCTTAGATGCTTTCAGCGGTTATCCTTCCCGAACATAGCTACCCAGCTGTGCCGCTGGCGCGACAACTGGTGCACCAGAGGTTCGTCCGTCCCGGTCCTCTCGTACTAGGGACAGCTCCTCTCAAGTATCCTACGCCCACATGAGATAGGGACCGAACTGTCTCGCGACGTTCTAAACCCAGCTCACGTACCACTTTAATCGGCGAACAGCCGAACCCTTGGGACCTGCTTCAGCCCCAGGATGTGATGAGCCGACATCGAGGTGCCAAACCGCCGCGTCGATGTGAACTCTTGGCGGCGATAAGCCTGTTATCCCCGGAGTACCTTTTATCCGTTGAGCGATGGCCCTTCCATACGGAACCACCGGATCACTAAGTCCTACTTTCGTACCTGCTCGACTTGTAGGTCTCGCAGTCAAGCTCCCTTCTGCCTTTGCGCTCTGCGGCTGGTTTCCAATCAGCCTGAGGGAACCTTCGAGCGCCTCCGTTACCTTTTAGGAGGCGACCGCCCCAGTCAAACTACCCGCCTGACAGTGTCCCCGACCCGGATCACGGGCCCAGGTTAGATCTCCAATACGCTAAGGGTGGTATTTCACCAGTGACTCCACCGAAACTGGCGTCCCGGCTTCAAAGCCTCCCACCTATCCTACACATAACGCATCAGGGATCAGTGCCAAGGTGCAGTAAAGGTTCACAGGGTCTTTCCGTCTTCATGCGGGTAACCGGCATCTTCACCGGTACTACAGATTCGCTGAGCCCCCTGTGGAGACAGTGCCCAGATCGTTACGCCATTCGTGCAGGTCGGAACTTACCCGACAAGGAATTTCGCTACCTTAGGACCGTTATAGTTACGGCCGCCGTTTACCGGGGCTTCAATTCAGAGCTTCGCCGACCCGAGGGTCGCCTAACACTTCCTCTTAACCTTCCGGCACCGGGCAGGCGTCAGACCCTATACGTCGTGTTCGACTTAGCAGAGTCCTGTGTTTTTAGTAAACAGTCGCCTGGGCCATTTCACTGCGACCGCCGACAGCTCGGAGGGCGAACCTCGTCACCACCAGCGGCACACCTTCTCCCGAAGTTACGGTGTCAATTTGCCGAGTTCCTTCACAGGGGATCACTCAAGCGCCTTGGGATTCTCTCCCCGTCTACGTGTGTCCGTTTGCGGTACGGTCGCCCCGTTCTCTGCTTAGAGGTTTTTCCTGGCAGCATGGAATCAGCGACTTTGCGGGCCGAAGCCCTCGGGGTCACGTCTCAGCGTTACCGGAGCCGCGGACTTTCCTACGACTCCCGCCTACACGCTTCAACCTACACTTCCAATCGTAGGCTCGCCTATCCTTCTGCGTCACCTCATCGTCATATCGAGAACGGAACGGTACAGGAATGTTGACCTGTTTCCCATCGACTACGCTTTTCAGCCTCGCCTTAGGGGCCGACTAACCCTGAGCGGATTGACCTTCCTCAGGAAACCTTAGACTTACGGCGAGCAGGGTTCTCACCTGCTTTGTCGCTACTTGTGCCGGCAGGGTCTCTTCTGAGCACTCCATCGGTCCTCACGGTCCGACTTCAGCGCCCTCAGAATGCTCCTCTACCATCCGGCTCGACCCGAGGGCCGGGCCGGATCCGCAGCTTCGGTGATCAGCTTGAG
>JAPOWR010000006.1:22500-155259 GCA_026707545.1 Acidobacteriota bacterium
GTCGATGCAGGCCTCCGCAACGCCTCGGAGCAGGGACCTCATGGGCTCGCCATCGAGCTTTCCCGCACCGACATAGTCGAGGAAGAACAAGGGAGTCGCGCCCTGCACCAGGATGTCGTTGACACAGTGGTTCACGAGGTCGCCGCCCACGGTGCCGAAATCGCCGGCCATTCGTGCGACAGAGAGCTTCGTGCCCACGCCGTCCGCCGAAGCCACCAGCACCGGTTGTCGGAGGGATTCCGGCAGGGCGAACAGGCCGCCGAAAGCTCCCAGACCACTCAGAACGCCTTCTGTGAATGTCGACTTCACCAGCTCGCCGATTCCGGCCAGCGCTCGGTCCTGAGCCGCGAGATCGACTCCCGCGTCGCGGTAGGCACTCGCTTCCTTCACGAGCCAGCTTCCAGGCGAAGCGGGAAGAGCTCCGCCTGGGTCTCGTCGTAGCCCTCCCCCGGTACCGGGTACTCACCCGTCCAGCAGGCCGTGCAGTACGTATCCGGGCGACCGGAAACGCACTCGAGCAGTCCTTCGAGCGAGAGGTAAGCAAGGCTGTCGGCCCGGATGAAGCGCCGAATCTCCTCTAGTGAGTGATCCGATGCGATCAGTTCGCCGCGTGTCGGCGTATCGATGCCGTAGATACAAGAGAAGGCGGTCGGCGGCGACGTGATGCGGACGTGCACCTGGGAGGCTCCGGCCTCGCGAACCATGTTGACGATCTTGCGCGACGTCGTGCCGCGCACGATCGAGTCATCCACCAGCACGATCCGTTTGCCGGCAATCAGATCCCGGACCGGATTCAGTTTTACTTTGACGCCGAAGTGCCGGATGGACTGTTGAGGCTCGATGAAGGTGCGCCCAATGTAGTGGTTCCGGATCAAGCCCAGCTCGATCGGCGTTCCGGAAGCCCGACTGTAGCCGAGCGCTCCGTAGAGACCGCTGTCCGGCACCGGCACGACGAGATCCGCTTCGACCGGTGACTCCCGGGCCAGACGAGCCCCCATCTCAAGGCGGGACTGGGCCACCGTGTCCGAGAACACCTCGCTGTCCGGACGCGCGAAGTAGACATGCTCGAAGATGCACCGCGCTGCCTTGGAAACCGGCGGCAAGCGGTAACTCTCGATGCGATCTCCCCGCGCCAGCACGACCTCGCCACGATCGAGTTCGCGAAGGAGCCGCGCCTCGAGCAGGTCGAAGGCGCAACTCTCCGAAGCGAAGCACGGCTGCCCGTCGAGGTCTCCCAGGATCAACGGTCGGAAGCCATAGGGGTCCCGGGCAGCAATGAGGCCCTGGCGGCTGATGAGCAGCAGCGAGTAAGCCCCCCTCACCTCTCCCAGAACCCGCAGCAGCGACTCGACGATCTCCTCGTGAGGACGGGTGGCCATCAGGTGCAGAAAGACCTCGGAGTCGCTGGTGGTCTGGAAGATCGAGCCCGCCGCCTCCAACTCACTCCGTGTGGCCAGTGCACTGACCAGGTTGCCGTTGTGGACGATTCCGAGCGGTCCCATCGAGGTCATGACGACGATCGGCTGAGCGTTTGCAATGACGCTCGAACCGGCCGTCGAGTAGCGCGTATGGCCAATCGCGCGCTCACCCGGCAGTCCGGAGAGTTTGTTCGCATCGAAGATCTCGGCGACCTTCCCCATACCTCGCTCGGCATGGAGCTGGTCCCCATCCCACGACACGATCCCGGCGCTCTCCTGGCCACGGTGCTGCTCCGCGTAGAGACCCAGGTAAGTGAGGTTCGCCGCGTCTGGAGCCCCCTCAATACCGAAGATCCCGCACATGAAGCTAGGTTAGCCCACGGCCCGCGGAAGAGCTTCGGTCCAGACAGTCCGCAGCTCGTCGACCGAGCTGTCGACCGCGCCGCCGTCAAACCCGAGCACGATACGGTCACCGCCCACCTCACCGATGTCCGAAGCGGCAACGCCAAGCGCTTCCGCCGAACCGAGCACCTCATCGACCTGGGCCGGCGAGGCCGTGACGATCGCCCTTCCCTGTCCCTCGGAGAAGAGACTCAGGGGACCGCCGTCGAAGGATCCACGCATGCCGAGGCCCCAGACCATGGCGCACTCGGCCAGTGCCACGATCAATCCACCCTCCGAGAGATCGTGACAGCCGCTCAGCCAACCCGATCGCCGCGCCCGGCGCAGAAGGCCGCAGAGGGCAGCCTCCGCCCCAAGATCGACGGCGGGCGGCCGCCCCGCCTCGATGCCGTAGAGCAGTCGCTGGTAGGCGGAACCGCCGAACTCGTCTCCACTCCTGCCAAGCAGCAGCACGCGATCCCCACGGCGCCAGAAGCCGCAACCGAGCAGGCGGTTCAGTTCACCCTCCACGCCCAGCTCCATCAGCTCGTCGATCACACCGACCATCGCCACCGTGGGTGTCGGCCGCACGGCTTCGCCCTCGGTCTCGTTGTAGAGGGACACGTTGCCCGAGATCACCGGCACATCAAAGGCCCGGCACGCATCGGCCATCCCCGAGATGCACTCCCGAAGCTGCCACGCGATCTCGGGATTCTCAGGCGAGCCGAAGTTCAGACAGTTCGTCATGCCCACCGGCTCGGCGCCCACGGTTGCCAGGTTGCGCACTGCCTCCGCCACCGCCTGCCGACCACCGAGTCGCGGATCGAGCCAGCAGTACGAAGGGTTCACGTCCGACGTCAGCGCGAGCGCCGAAGGTGTGCCCTTGAGCCGCAGAACCGCCGCGTCCGAGCCCGGGCCGACGATCGTGTTCGAGCGCACGGTCGAGTCGTACTGTCGGTAGATCCACTCCTTGTCCCCAAGCTCGGGAGTCCCCAGCAGGCGCTTGAGCGCGCCGAGCGGATCGTCGGCTACCTCGGGTCGCACGTCCTCCTGACGCCGGGCCAGATCGGCCGGAGGCTGGGCAGGCCGGTCATACACGGGCGCTCCGTCCACCAGCGGCTCGACCGGCATATCCGCCACCGTTCGACCGCGGAACGCCAGACGGGCTCGACCGTCGTCCGTCACCCGACCGATCTTCCTTGCCTGAAGGCCCCAGCGGGCGAGGATCGAGGCGACGGTCCCTTCCTGCCCCCTCTGGGTGACGAACACCATCCGCTCCTGAGACTCGGAAAGCATGATCTCGTACGGAGTCAGGGACGCTTCACGCAGTGGCACCAGGTCGAGATCGAGCTCCACCCCCGCGCCACCACGCGCCGCCATCTCGAAGCAGGAACTGGTCAGTCCGGCGGCTCCCATGTCCTGCACTCCCAGCACGACCCCGCTTCGCATCGCCTCGAGACTCGCTTCAAGCAGCACCTTCTCCGTGAACGGATCACCGACCTGAACGGTCGGCCGCTTGGCCTCGCTCTCGCTGTCGAAGGCCTCCGAAGCCATCGTCGCGCCGTGAATGCCGTCCCGACCCGTTCGGCTGCCGGCATAGAGGATCGGGTTCCCGGCGCCGGAAGCTACAGCCGTGAAGATGCGCTCGCGACGACAGACCCCGAGCGCGAACGCGTTGACCAGGATGTTGCCGTTGTAGGAACTGTGGAAGCCCGTCTCGCCTCCGACAGTTGGAATACCGACACAGTTGCCGTAGTCCCCGATCCCCCTCACGACCCCGTCGACGAGGTGCCGCATGCGAGCGCCGCGCTCGCCGTCGATGTTCCCGAAGCGCAGGGAATCGAGACAGGCGATTGGACGGGCGCCCATCGTGAACACATCCCGCAGGATGCCGCCGACACCCGTGGCAGCACCCTGGTAGGGCTCGATAAAGCTCGGGTGGTTGTGGCTCTCCATCTTGAAGGCCGCCACCCAACCGTGACCGATGTCGACGACTCCGGCGTTCTCGCCAGGCCCGTGAACAACCCGGCGACTCCGGGTCGGGAAACGGCGGAGGTGGATCTTCGACGATTTGTACGAGCAGTGCTCCGAGTAGAGGGCCGACGCAATCCCCAGCTCGGTGTACGTCGGGACACGTCCCAGAAGGTCGCAGAGACCGCCGTATTCCTCTGTCGTCAGACCGCGCTCCGACGCAAGCCCGGCATCCACCACAGGTTCGCCGGCGAGGGAACTGGGCGCCGTCACGGCCGCTACCCGCCGACCGCCGCCGGCAACTCCGCCCCGCGGCCGACCTGAACCGCTCCAGCCAACAGGGCGAGACCGTCGCCGTTGCCCAACAGGTCCTCGGCGCAGCGCTCCGGGTGGGGCATCAGCCCGAGCACGTTGCCATCCGCGCTACATACGCCGGCGATCGACCTCTTCGATCCGTTCAGGTTGGCGCTGGACGCCAGGTTGCCTTTGGAATCCACGTACCTGAAGACCACCTGCCCGCTCCGTTCCAGATCATCAAGGGCCTCGTCGGTGTCCACGTAGTTGCCCTCAGCATGGGCAATGGGCATGCGCAGCACCTCGCCCCGGCGGTAGCCCGAGCAGTACGCCAGGTCGTCGCGCTCAACCCTCAGGTGCACGTCGACGCTGAGGAAGCGGAGGTCACGATTCCTCCGCATCGCGCCTGGAAGCAGGCCCGCCTCCAGGAGCATCTGGAAGCCATTGCAGATGCCGAGAACCCGGCCTCCGGCTTCGGCGTGCCGCCGCACGGCGGCCATGATCGGCGAGTGCGCCGCCATCGACCCGGCGCGGAGGTAGTCGCCGTAGGAGAATCCACCCGGCAGGACGATCAACTCGCATCCGTCGAGACACGTCTTCTGGTGCCAGAGGAAGACCGTCTCCTGCTCGAGCACATGCCCGAGCACGTGGTAGACATCGTGATCGCAGTTACTGCCGGGAAAGACGACGATCCCGCACTTCACGCCCGGATCCACTCCACGCTGTAGTCCTCGACGATAGGGTTCGCGAGCAGTTGCCGGCACATGCGGTCGACCGCTTCCGAGGCCTCGGCCCTGCTCGCCGCACGAAGAGCGACCTCGAAGCTCTTGCCGGCCCGAATGCGCTGTACACCGTCGAAGCCGATCCGCTCGAGCGCGCCTTCGATTGCCCGCCCCTGGGGATCGAGAACCTCGGCACGCGGATAGACCAGCACCCGCGCCACGAAAGACTTTCCGTCAGGCGTCAACTCAACCTCCCGTACCGACGTCCAACCAGGGCCCCGGCCGATGCTGCTCGGCCACCACGAGCTTCGCGCGTGAACACCGGCGATCGAGAACCGGCTGTACCGCCGCAGCGGCAAACGCGGGCGAGTTGTTGGTTTGCGACAGATGGCACAGGACGACCCACGACAAGCGATCCGACAGGAGCTCGTCGAGGCCGGCCGCGGCTTCCTCGTTGCTGAGGTGTCCCCGAGCCGACGCCACGCGCTCCTTCAGGGGCCAAGGGTATGGTCCCGTGCGCAGCATGTCGAGATCGTGATTCGACTCGAGCAGCAGAACGTCGAGATCCCGGAGACTCCGCCAGGCTTCCGCGGTTCGGCGACCCAGATCCGTCACCAGCCCCAGGCGATATCCACCCCTGCTTTCGACCACGATGCCGACCGGCTCCCGCGCGTCGTGGGACACGGGAAACACCTCGATCCGGAATCCGGCCATGGTGAGCGGAACCCCGGGCCCCATCGGCCGGGCGAGGTGGCCCAGGCCGCTCAACTCGGGGTCGCGGTACGTGCCGCGGGTTCCGTAGACGGGAACCTGGTGGCGTCGAGCAAAGCGGCTGGCGCCGCGACTGTGGTCATTGTGCTCGTGGGTCAGCAGCACCGCGTCCACGTCGGCCGCGGAACGGCCGACCATCTCCAACCTCCGTTCCAGCTCCCGGCACGAGAACCCGGCATCCAGCAGCAGGCAGCCGTCGACGCTCTCCACGATCGTCGCGTTGCCGCCGCTTCCTGATCCGAGCACCGCCGCTCGCAGGCCGGCTCCGTTGCCGCCACGGCGCCGCCTCGATTCGAGCTTGGAGTCTCGCGCGGCGGCCGCCAGGGCACCATCGCCGAACAGCGAGAGTTGACCTCCAGGCATCCGCAATCAGGCCGATCGATGCCCGACTCGGCCGGTCTTCAGAAGCGCTGGCCGATCCAGAACGTCGTACGGCTGTCGCCCGACTCCTTCAGGTCCCACTGGGTCGCGAAGTCCCAGTGGAGATCGACGCCGAGCATCCTCACCGTGATGCCGAAACCGTAGGCGGCAATCGCATCATCCAGCCGGCTGTTCTCGGAGTCCCAGATCTCGAAATCCTGGATGCCGTCGAAGTAGGCGCCCGCGATGTCGAGGAAGAACCGCCCCTGGATCCCCTGGAAGGTCCAGATGGGTGTCACGAAGAAGTCGATCAGCGGGAAACGCAACTCGAGATTCGCGAAGAAACCGTGATCGCCGACCATGTCGCGGAAGTCGACCCCCCGTACCGTGTCCAGGCCGCCGAAGTAGACCGGGTTGGGGAAGTTCCCCGTCCTCACGCTGCCGAACAAGCGGGTCGCGAAGACACTGCGCCGGGTGAGGGGGAAGTACTTCCGCGCGTCCAATTGGATCGTCTGGGTCAACACGCCCGAGGTCTCGAGGTCCGGTGCGTACTCGGCCGACAGCCGGTAGCGGTGACCGCTCGAGGGTCCCGCCGGCCCGAACACGGTCGTGTCCCCGACCAGGGCGGCCTGGATCACCGGGTAGTCGTCCTCGCGCGGGCTGACGATCGGGATCGGCCGGCCGAAGTCATCGAAGAGCAGATTGAAGTCGCTGTCGCGAGCGTATGCCTGATAGTCCAGCTTGCGCCGGATGTAGCCGGCGCCCAGTTCGAAGCGCCGGTAGAAGCTCATCGGGTACGAGATCGAGAAGATGGCGCCCGTCTGCTGGAAGAAAGACCGTCCCCGCTCGTAGTAGCCGTAGCGGTAGTCATAGCCGACGTAGAAGGCGCGGTCGTCGAACAGCGACACCTGCCACTGCAGCCTGTTCGACAGGTTCAGGTAGGTCACGTTGAACATCGAGAACTGCTCGATCGAAGCGAAGGTCGTGAACAGCCGCCGGTCCCCGAGGAAGTCCGAGAACTGGAGGTAGACCTGCCCCAGGAAGGTCTGGTTGTCGTCCACGCCGATCGCGGTCTGGGCGTCCTCCAGGAACAGCCGCCACCCGCGCTTGTCCTCCTTGTTCGACTCGTCGATGGAGACCTGGATATCCGGCTCAAAGAGCTCGATCGGCGGAATCGGATCGCCTCCGGTGCTCACGTCGACGACCTGGACCTCGCCAATCGGTTCGTCGACGTCCGTCTCGTAGAGGTCGAACCGCCCCTGCCAGAAGCCGGTGTACACCAGCCGGTCATCGCTGCCCGCCTTGGTCAGCACCGTGGGCTGGAAGCAGCCGGTGATCGCGTTCGTGTACTGGCGCAGCTCGCCGGTCTGAAGGTCGAGCCCGAAGATGTTCTCCGCACCGGTTCGATCCGACGTGAAGTACACCCTGCGGTCGTCTCCCGAAAAGACGGGGTCCGTGTTGTGGTACTCGTCGCTGCCGAGCCGGGATCGCTCCCTCGTCTCGAGATCCAGGCGGAAGAGCTGGGCCGTCTCGCCCGGCACCGAGGAGAACACGAGCCATCTTCCGTCGTGGGAATAGGACGGCGCGCCGTCGAAGACCTCGTCGTTCGTCAGGTTTCGGATCTCGAGGGTGTCCAGGTCGAGTTCGAAGATGTCGTACTGGCCGTTCTGGTTGCCGCCGAACGCGACCCTCCTTCCATCCGGACTCCAGCTGGGCGCCGTCTGCTGCTCGATCTCCATGTCGATCACGCGACGCACGCCGCCGCCGATCACATTGATGATCGCCAGGGAGTAGCCCGCCTCCTTGCGCACGAAGGCGGCAAGCGAGTTTCCGTCCGGCGAGAACGCGAGGTCGCGTCCGTGCTTGCGTCCCAGGCTCAGCATCTGGGCGACGTAGTGCCGGAACTCGGCGGTGTAGCCCTTCGTCAGGTTTCGCACGGGCTCGCGCTCCTGCGTATCGAAGAGCACGATGTCGATATCGCCCTGGAAGGTCGAGAACGCGGCCACGAGATCACCCGAAGGCGACGCGACCGGGGACGTTTCCTGGCTACCCTGCGGCCGCGTCCTGAACGGTCGGCCGAAGTCGCTGGGTTCGCCGGTCGCGACCAGCTCGGGCAGGTACTGGTTACGGAGCCAGCGCCGGAATTCCAGGTCGAAGTCCTCCGGATCGATCCGGAAGGCGCGCTCGATCGCACGGCCGACGCGGGCGCCGATCGTGTTCCGGAACTCGAAGAGGAAGTCGATCACGCCGTCCGCACCCCACCGCTCCTCCATGAAGTCGAACGCGGCGTGGCCGTAGCGGTAGGCGAAGAAACCGCCGGCCTGACCCGATGTGATCGGCGGCAGACGGTCATTCACCACCGCATCCCGAAGGTACATCCGATCCGACGTGCTCTCGTCCTTGGCGAAGTAGCTCGCCATCCCCTCCATCAGCCACTGGGGAGGATTGGTCGTCAGAGCGCGTCCGAGGCTGCCTCCGAACAGGATGTGGTACTGGAAGATGTGGGTCAGCTCGTGGAGGAGCAACTCGTAGAGCTCGATATCCGGCAGGTCGATCGGCATCACCATCCGGAACCTTGCGGACGTGGCGAAGGCGGCGACTCCCTCCGGGATGAAGTTGATCATCACGTTGTTCTGGAGGAAGTCCGAGTGCGTGTTGTAGATGATCAGCGGCGTCGGCTCCTGGATCTGGTAGTCCAGGTCGAGGGACAGTTGGTCGTAGGCGCTCTCGGCCATCGAAGCCACTTTCTGGAGTTGGTTCTCGCTCTCCGAGTAGTAGTAGATGTCGAAGTGGGTCGAGTGGTAGATGCGCCAGTCGAAGTCCTCGTAGCGGACCTTGTTCTTGCCGAAGCCCTGAGCCTCCAGGCCGGCACCGGCACCGACCAGAAGCGCGCACGCGAGTGCGGCTGTGCGAAATGCCCACTGTCGCGCGGGCCGTAGTACTCGTGAGTGCACTAGCTCCTCCCTAGGGCGTGAAGATCACGCGCGCTACTTCGATGTCCTTCTGCGTGAAGACGCCGAGAATGCGGTCCTCCAGCGCGTACAGGTTCTCGAACATGCCCTGCAGCGGATCCGCCTGCTCGCCTTCGAAGCTCTTGAAGTCCTTGAAGTTGTCGTTGTAGATCATCTCGCCGGTCCTGCCGTCGAACACCATGACGACGATGTCGTACTCGAATCCGGTCTGTTCGACGAGCACCTGGCGATACATCGTGCGGCCATCGAAGGGCGACGTGTACTCCTCTGTGCGGTAACCGGAGCGGTCCTGGATGTCGAAGTCCAGCGTGCCGGCAAGGATGAGATCGGCCTGCGTCCGTTCCCCCAAACTGCGCCAGAAGTCCTCGTCACGCGACAGCATTTCCAGATCGTAAGTCGGGTAGTCGATCCGGCCGGCCTCGACGATCCGTAGATCCGTTTCCCGCCGGAGCACCTTGTTCAGATAACGCTCGAACTCCCCCTGCACGTCGATGTCCGTGCCTTCGATCCGGCCCTCACCTTCCTGGCTGACCACGAGAAAGGGGGCGGGCAGCAGGGTGCTGCGCCCGGCCAGGTCGATCCGCGCCCTCATCGGCAGCTTGAGCCGCACCTCCACCGTGCCTTCGGCGGTCGCGGGCGCGGCGGCGAACAAGCCCGCCAGGCCGGCAAGGAGACCAACCAGGGCAACGACCGCAGGGACTCTACGAGCGGCTTCCATCACGTCACACCTCCAGCCATCCAACACTCGGCGTGCAAGAACTGTTCCATGGTCCCGCGAAGTTCGGAGCGCGTCCGGCAGACGGTCACCGACCCTCGGCGGCCGGCGCGCCCGCGGTGCTCTCCGGCAAGACCGGCGCCGCGGCGCCGTCGGTTCCGGACTCCTCCTCCGCGGGATCGCCCCTGAAGTTCTGGTAGTACTCGACGAATCGCGAGTAGTTGCGGCGAACGTCACGTTCGCGGGGCGCCAGCCTCAGAGCCTGCTGGTAGTAGTTCAGGGCCTGCTCGAACAAACCCAGGGCCTCGTGGGCCACCGCGATGTTGCTCAGGATCTTCGGGTGTTCCGGTTCGATCCGGCGAGCCTGTTCGAACCGGAACAGGGCCTCGCTCCAGAGACCGCGGTCGGCCATGTCAACGCCGAACTTCCACTGCTCGCGCGCCTCGGGGGCCACCTTGCGTTTCTGCGCATCGGCGGCACCGGACCCGGTCAGCAGGAGGAAGACGCCGACGATCAGCGGCAGAACGCGCGGCGGACATTGAACGGTGCGCGTCACCGATCGAGTATAGATCACGGACCCGGAATCCGTCTCTGTCTCTGAACGCTGATTTCAGGCACACGCGACACGCGCAGATCCGGCGAGGGAGACAGCCATGGCAGAACGACCCGCCCCCGAGAGCGGCCCACAGAAGAGCCAGTGCGACGAGATCCGGCGGGCCCTCATCGCCCTGAACATGGTCCACGAACACCGCGGACTGGTGTGCGCGCTCGCTCAACGCGTTCAGGCCGAAGGAGATCTCGCCTGCGGTGACTTCGCAAAGCAAGCTGCCGGAGGCCTGGAAGCGCCGGTCAAACGCGTACGGGAGACCCTGCGCACCGCCCGCGGCTGCCTCGGCAGCGTCGGCGCCGAAACCGCCAGGGCCACAGAGATCGGAGCCACGCTCATCACACTCGTCGACGCCGACTATCCGCGCGCGCTGGCTGACCTGGGACTGCACGCGCCGCCCGTTCTCTACGTCCGAGGCAACCTCCCGGATGGACCCGGTATCGCGATCGTGGGTTCGCGCAAGGCGGACGCCTACGGCCTGGAGGTCGCGAGCTGGTTCGCCAGACGGCTCGCCGCCGCCGGCCTGATCATCGTCTCAGGATTCGCACGCGGAATCGATCAGGCCGCGCACCGCGGCGCGCTCTCGGCACGGGCGGGGACCGGCCGCACCGCAGCGGTGCTCGGATGCGGCCTGGACATCGACTACCCGCGGAACAGCCGGCGCACCGCCGCCGAGATCACCCGGCGCGGTTGTCTGATCAGCGAGTTCCCATTCGGCTGGCAACCGCGTCCCTGGCACTTCCCGATCCGCAATCGCATCATCGCCGCGCTCGGCTTCGCATCGATCGTGGTCCGTGCCGCCAACCGCTCTGGTTCCCTGATCACCGCCCGCCTGGCCCTCGACCTGGGGCGCGAGGTCTATGCCGTCCCCGGTTCCGTACTATCCCGCGAATCGGCAGGGGCCCATCTGCTGCTCCGGGACGGAGCGATCCCCGCGCTGGACCCCGATGCGCTGCTCGAGACCCTGCCGACCGCCGTCCTGGACGCCCTGGAGCGCCGGACGCTCCAGGACGCAGCCTCGGCCCGATCCCCCGAAGGGGCCAAGAGCGCCGACGCCGCGCGGCAAGATGATGTCGACTCCGACGTCGACGGCCTGCTGGTGGCACTGCGCAGCGGCGCCCGGACTCCTGAAGAACTCGCCTCCAGACTGAGTCTCCCGATCCCCGGTGTGCTGGCGACCCTGGCCCGCCTGGAAATCGACGGACTGGTGCGCCGCTACGACGGCGCGAGCTACGCACTGATGGCTCGCTAGCGTGACCCCCTCTTCGTCGTGCGGCGCTTCCGGCCGGGCCGCCGCTTCGGCGCTCGCGGGTCCTTGCCCTGGGCCTTGAGCCTGGCCTCCCGCGCCGCCAGCAACTCGAGCGCCTCCTTCAGATCCACTTCCTGCGCGTCCCGACCCTTGGGCACCGATGCGTTCACCTGGCCGTCCGTCACGTAGGGGCCAAAACGCCCCTTCTTCAGCGAGATTCCCAGGCCGCTCTCCGGGTGTTCGCCCAACTCGCGAAGCACCGACGCGGAGCCGCCGCGTCCGCGTTTGGGCTGACGCAGAAGCCCTAGCGCCTGCTCCAGGGTGACGGTCGCCAACTGTTCGTGGCCCTTGAGACTACGGCTTTCCTTGCCGCTCTTGACGTATGGACCGAAGCGCCCATCCTGCACGGAGACCGGCTCGCCGGTCTCCGGATGGCGACCAAGTTCACGCGGAAAGGAAAGCACCAGGACGGCCTCGTCCAAGGTCAGGCTGGCGCGATCCATGGACGGCCACAGGCTGGCCATCTTGGGCTTGGCCGCTTTCGCTGACCGCTTACCGCCCGCCGCGCCCGAACTCGAATCGCCCAGCTGGACATAGTCGCCGTAGCGACCCGTCTTGACGTAGATCGGTTCGCCCGTGTCCGGATGGTTTCCGAGGGGACCATCCTGCTCGGAGGCGCCACGCAGCAACTCCACCGCGCTCTCGAGAGTGACCTCGTCCGGTGGCACGTCGTCTCCGATCGAAACCCGCTGACCGTCGTCACCTGCCTGCAGGTAGGTGCCGTAGCGGCCGACGCGAACGACCACGTCCCGCCCATCGTCGTCCTGTCCCAGGAGCAGGGAACAGACTGCCCGGGCATCGATGCTGTCCACCCCCTCACCCACCATGGACCGAAGACCCCGCCGTTCATCGTTGCCCGGTCCCTTCTCCCGGCCGTAGTAGAAGTTGCGCAACCAGGGCTCCGCCTCGCGGACACCGTCCGCGATCTCGTCGAGGTCGCTCTCCATGCGGGCCGTGAAATCCAGGTCCACGAGATCCCCGAGGTGCCGCTCAAGCAGCCGGGTGACGGCGAAGGCGAGGAAGGTCGGCACCAGGGCCGATCCCTTCTTCCACACGTAGCCGCGGTCAACAATCGTCTGCAGGATCGCGGCGTAGGTGGACGGCCGCCCGATTCCCTGTTCCTCCATCTCACGAACGAGGCTGGCTTCGGTGTAGCGAGCCGGTGGCTGTGTCGTGTGGCCCTTGGGCTCGGCGCCAGGAAGGCCGACCGTCTGGCCCTCCTGGAGCGCCGGCAGGAAACGCTCTTCGTCCTCGGCCCGCGCCTTCGGATCATCCCGACTCTCGACGTAGACCCGCAGGAAGCCGGCGAACCGCAGCACGCGGCCTGAAGCGGTCAGCCCCACCGAGGCCGTCGACGGCGTGGAGGTCGAAAGCAGGACGGTCGTGCTCGTCCCCTTCGCGTCCTTCATCTGGGACGCCAGTGTCCGCTTCCAGATCAACTCATAGAGCCGGAAGGAGTCCCGGTCCAGGGATCCACGTACCTGGTTCGGCGCGCGGAAGTTCGTGCCCGCGGGCCGGATCGCTTCGTGCGCCTCCTGGGCGTTCGCCCTTCTGGCGTAGAAGCGCGGCTTCTCCGGCGCGTACTCGGGCCCGAAGAGTTCGACGATCTGCCGGCGCGCGGCGGCAATCGCCTGGCCGGAGAGCGCGGTCGAATCCGTACGCATGTAGGTGATGTACCCGTTCTCGTACAGTCCCTGAGCCACTCTCATCGTTCGCTGCGCCGCGAACCGGAGTTTCCTGGAGGCCTCCTGTTGCAGGGTCGACGTGATGAAGGGCGCGTAGGGGCGGCGAGTGAACGGTTGTTCCCTGACCTTCGTCACCACCGGCCGGGTTCCCGGCAACTCGCGTCCCAGCGTCTTCGCCTCGGCTTCCATCAACAGGCGGGCGGCCGTCTTCAGCTTGCCCGTGTTCCGGTCGAAGTCCCGTCCACGCGCCAGCGCTTTGCCATCCAGCGCTGAAACGCGCGCGGAGAAGCGCCTCGCCTCACCGTCCTCCGTCTCGAGCTCCGCTTCAACGGTCCAGTAGTCGGCGGGCACGAAGGCCATCCGCTCCCGCTCCCGCTCAACGACGATCCGGGTCGCTACCGACTGGACGCGGCCCGCCGACAGCCGCGGCTGGACCTTCTTCCACAAGACGGGAGAGACCTCGTAGCCATAGAGCCGGTCGAGCACCCGCCTCGCTTCCTGGGCGTCGACCAGACGGCGGTCGATCTCGCGGGTGTCCCGGAGCGCGGCCTCCACGGCGGACTTCGTGATCTCGTGGAAGACCATCCGCCGAACCGGCACCTTGGGGCGCAGCACTTCCTGCAGATGCCACGCAATCGCCTCACCCTCGCGATCCTCATCGGTTGCGAGCACCAGTTCGTCGGCGCCGCGCAGCGCGCTCCGGAGCTTCGTGATCTGACCCCGCTTCTCGCTCGGGATGACGTAGAGGGGATCGAACCCGCCCTCGATATCGACGCCGAGACGCGCCCAGGGCCGTCCACGGTACTTCTGCGGCACCTCGGCAGCGCTCCGCGGCAGGTCCCGGATGTGGCCGATCGAGGACTCGACCTGGTAGCCGGGCCCCAGGTAACGCTCGATCGTCCGGGCCTTGGCCGGCGATTCGACGATGACGAGCGAGTTAGCCATACACGCAGGGGATCTCGCAGGCTGGGATGACCCGGTCAAGGGACGTAGGCGAAGAGTTGGTCATGCTCGCGGGCGACGATAGTAGAGTGGGAGACCTTGTCAAGCCGCCGGGGCCTTGCCATGATGCACCCATGACCGCGCCCGTCGTAGTCGTTGGCGGCGGGCTCGCCGGCAGCGAGTGTGCGTTCCAACTCGCCTCCCGGGGCCGCCCCGTCACCCTGTACGAGATGCGGCCGCAGCGCTCGACGCCGGCCCACGCCGGCAGCGATCTCGCTGAACTGGTGTGCTCGAACTCGCTTCGGAGCGATGACCCTCACCATGCCGCCGGTCTGCTGAAACGGGAAATGGAGCGCTTCGATTCCCTGGTCATCGCCGCCGCGAGGAGGAACGCGGTTCCGGCCGGCGGCGCGCTCGCCGTGGACCGGGCCGCGTTCGCCGCCGACATCACCGAGGCGATCGAATCCCACCCGGGCATCGAACTCAAACGCGAGGAACTGACCGCGCTCCCCGCTGCGCGGGAATGCGACTGCGTCATCGCCACCGGGCCACTGACATCGGAGGCACTCGAACAGCAGATCGAGGAACTGATCGGTACGGACCATCTCTACTTCTACGACGCGATCGCTCCGATCGTCACCGGAGACAGCCTCGACCACGACCGGTTGTTCCGGGCATCCCGCTACGGCAAGGGGGGCGACGACTACCTCAACTGCCCGCTCGACGAGACGGAGTACCGGACCTTCCACCGCGAACTGCTCGAGGCCAACACGATCGAGCTGCGTGACTTCGAGCGGCCCCTGTTCTTCGAGGGTTGCCTGCCGATCGAGGAACTGGCCCGCCGCGGCGAGGACACCCTGCGCTTCGGACCGATGAAGCCTGTTGGCCTCACGACACCTGCCGGCAACCGCCCCCACGCGGTCGTCCAGCTCCGGCAGGAGGACCTCGCCCGCAGCCAGTACAACCTGGTCGGCTTTCAGTCGCGGATGACCTGGCCCGAGCAGCGCCGGGTGCTGCGCACGCTGCCGGGTCTCGAGCGTGCCCGGTTCGTCCGCTACGGACAGGTTCACCGCAACACGTTCGTCAACGCCCCGCTGCACCTCGATCGCTGGTACCGCTTCGCGCGGCGACCGCATCTGCGTCTGGCCGGTCAGTTGACCGGCGTCGAGGGCTACCTCGAATCCGCGGCCCCGGGACTCGTCGTCGCCCTCTACCTCGTGCTCCAGGCGGGTGGCCGGCAACCGCCTCCGCTACCCGATGCGACCGCCCTGGGAGCTCTGGCCCGGCACCTGACCGAGTCGAATCCAAAGCGCTACCAGCCGACGAACATCAACTACGGACTGCTCGAGCCTCTGCGCGAGCGCGTCCCCCGACGCGACCGGCGAGCCGCCTATGTCGCCCGCGCCCAGCAGGCCCTGAACACCTGGCTCGATAGCATGGCCATCGCCGGAACAATCCCATGGAGCCCCCCGTTCAGCAAGCCAGGACCAGAGGCACGGTCGAGCGCCACGGTGCGCTCGCCGAGTTGATCGCGGACTTCCTGGAGCACCTGGCCTTGGAGCGCAACTGTTCGGAACACACGGTACGCGCCTACGGTCGCGACCTCGCGGCCTTCGCGGACTTTCGCTCCGCAGGGGGCAGCCGCGATGCCGATCTCGAAGACATCGACCAACTCCTGGTCCGATCGTTCGTCGCATCCCTCAACCAGCGCCGGCTTTCACGCCGGACCCAGGGCCGCCACCTGTCGGCGATGCGCGGTCTGTTCCGCTACGCCTGTCTCGCCGGCCGCATGCAGTCGAACCCGGCGGACTCGGTGCCGACCCCGAAGGTCGAGAAGACCCTCCCCCGCCACCTCCGGCCCGGCGAGATCGACGCCCTGCTCGAGGCGCCCGCGGGACGCGCCGGCGCGCTCGGGCTGAGGGACCGCGCACTCCTGGAGTTGCTCTACGCCTCCGGCCTGCGGGTCGGCGAACTCGTCGCCCTGAACTGGCGCGACATCGACCTCGGCGCCAGGGTGCTGCGGGTCGTCGGCAAGGGCGACCGCGAACGGATGACGCCGTTCGGAGAGCCGGCCGAGAAGGCGCTCCATCAGTGGCGGGGCGTGTGGGAAGAGGTGTTTCGCAATCCCCCCGCCGGCACCGACCAGGACGATCCCGTGTTCCTGAACCAGAACGGAAGCCGACTGAGCGCACGCTCCGTTCGCCGCATCATCGACCGCTACGTGGCGGAAACGGCGCAGGCGCAGGGCGCCCATCCGCACGCCCTTCGCCACAGTTTCGCCACCCACCTGCTCGAATCAGGCGCCGACCTGCGTTCGATCCAGGAACTGCTCGGCCACGCTTCCCTCTCGACCACCCAACGCTACATGCACGTGGACACGGGACGCCTGCTCAAGGTCTACCGGGAAACCCATCCCCGCGCAAAGGGCGGCTGAGGTCCCAAGCCCGACCATCCGCCGTCCCGCATAGGGGACAGAACCTGCCTCCACGAAAGGAACCCGCATGAAACTACGTATCGCCCACACGACCAAGGCGCTCGTGCTCAAGGCAGCGGCCGCCGGCGTCCTCGCGGCGTGCGGTGCCGCCTCGGCCCAGGACGATCTGCGTGGCTTCCAACTCGACGGCGGCTACCAGCTCTTTCTGCAGGGGCGCGAGTCGGCAGGCTCGCAGCTCTATCTCTCACGAACCGCGGGCGCCTTCCTGGTGATCGCGGACGACCTGTCCTCGCCGGTGCTCATCAGCCTGCGCAATCAGGCCGTCTACAAGGTGCAACTGCTCAAGATCTCACCCGCGGGCGAGGACACTCTCGACCTGCTGCCCGGCGCGCTGTTCGGCACGCCTGCTCCCTTCCGGCAAACCCCCACGGGCGTCGAGTTCATCGTTGACGACGTCCGCGCCCAGCTTCGGCAGCGACCCTCGCTGGCCGGCGAAGCGACACTCGAGGCCCTTTACGACCACGACCCCGGCTATCGCCGCTCCGCGAACGCCTACGAGACCGATGCTGCGGTCGTGGCCGAGCTAGCCGAACTCGGCGCCGGTGTCGAGGTCCGCACTGTCTTCGGTACGTGGTGCGAGGTCTGCGAGCGTTTCATGCCGCGCGGCCTCAAGGTCCACGAACAACTCCAGGAGTCGCCGCTCCGGTTCAGCTACTACGGCCTCGGAGACGACGACCCCTGGGGCGATGCCGAAGTGGACCGCCTCGGCGTCAAGGAACTCCCCACCGCGATCGTCTACCGCGACGGCAAGGAGATCGGACGCTATGCCGGAGGTCAGGGCTGGACCAGGCCCGAGATCTCGCTACGCAACATTCTGCGGGAGAATCCGTGAAACGAGGGAGCCGGTGCCCCACGGCTCGCCGGCCAACCACCTGAGGGAGACCTTCCCGCCGCATGACCACCATCCTGCTCGTACGCCGCGGTGATACGACGTGCATGGCCAGCGACGGCCAGGTGACGAACGGCGCCGCGAACACGGTGGTCAAGGCGCGCGCCCGCAAGGTCCGACGCGCCGACCGTGGCCGGATTCTCGTCGGATTCGCCGGCGGCGGCGCCGACGCCCTGGCCCTGTTCTCGCGCTTCGAGGCCAAGATCGAGGAATACCAGGGCAACTTCGAGCGCGCGGTCGTCGAACTGGCGATGGACTGGCGAACCGATCGCGCGCTCCGTCGACTCGAGGCCCAGATGATCGTCGCCGACGCGCACAGGAGTTTCCTGGCAATGGGTAACGGCGACCTCCTCGAACCCGATACGGGAATGCCGCTGGCCATCGGTTCGGGCGGCAACTACGCGCTCGCCGCCGCCCAGGCACTACTCAGCCACACCGACCTCGACGCGGAACAGGTCGCCCGCGAAGCGATGCGGATCACCGCCGACCTGTGCATCTACACGAACCACGAAGTCACCGTGGAGCGCCTCGACGCGGACGGGGCGGCCACATGACCCTCCAGCCGGCGAAGAGCGCCCAGTTCGTCGAGAATCTGACGCCGCGGGAGATCGTCGCGGCCCTCGACCGGCACGTCATCGGCCAGAAGGACGCGAAACGCGCGGTGGCGATTGCCATGCGGAACCGCTGGCGACGGCAACAAGTCGATCCGGAAACCGCCGAGGACATCGCGCCCAAGAACATCCTGATGATGGGCCCGACCGGCGTGGGCAAGACGGAGATCGCGCGCCGGCTGGCCAGACTCGCGCGGGCGCCCTTCCTCAAGATCGAGGCCAGCAAGTTCACCGAGGTCGGATACGTCGGCCGCGACGTCGAGTCGATCGTCCGCGACCTGATGGAGCTCGCGGTGGCGATGGTCGGGGAGGAGAAACGGGCCGCAGTGGCAGAGGAAGCCGCGTCGAGAGCCGATGAGCGGCTGCTCCAGCTCCTGGTTCCCGAGGCGCCCCAGCCCACCGGCGACGCGAAGGACCCGGACGCCCCTACCGCACCGAGCGAGACCCGGGAACGATTCCGCCAATGGCTCGATGATGGACGCCTGGACCACCGGATGATCGAGATCGAGGTCGATGACGCATCCCACCAGCAATTCGAGATGTTCACCCCCCAAGGCGTCGAGGCGGTGGGAATCAACCTGAAGGAGATGCTCCCCGGCCTGTTCGGCAAGCGCAAGCGACAGATGGTCGAGGTGAGGGAAGCTCGGGAGATCCTGCGCCGACAGGAGGCGGAGGCGCTGATCGATCGCCAGGACATCACCCAGGAGGCCAAACTCCGCGTGGAGCAGGCCGGAATCGTTTTTCTCGATGAGATCGACAAGATCGCCGGCAAGGGCGGCGGCCACGGTCCCGACGTGTCGAGGGAAGGCGTGCAGCGCGATCTCCTGCCGATCGTCGAGGGGACCACGGTGACGACCAAGCACGGCCCGGTCAAGACGGACCATGTGCTCTTCATCGGCGCCGGCGCCTTCCATGTGGCCAAGCCGTCCGACATGATCCCCGAACTCCAGGGGCGTTTTCCGATCCGCGTCGAGCTCGGCGCCCTGGGCGAAGCCGAATTCGTCCGTATCCTGACCGAGCCGGACAGCGCCCTGACCACGCAGTACCGCGCCCTCCTCGGCGCCGAAGGCCTGGACCTTTCCTTCCGCGACGATGCGGTGAAGGAGGTCGCCCGCCTCGCGGTGCAGGTCAACTCCCAGACCGAGAACATCGGCGCCCGGCGTCTGGCCACGCTGATGGAGCGTCTGCTGGAAGAAGTCTCCTTCGAAGCGCCCGACATGGCGGGCGTCACGCTGGAAGTCGACGCCGCCTATGTCACCCGCGCTCTGGCCGACATCGTGGAAGACCGGGACCTCAGCCGCTATGTCCTCTGAGTCCCGCCGTCGCGGGTTCCTTGCGTCCGGCGCGGCCGTCGCTCTCCTCCTCGTTTTCCTGGTCGGCATCGGGTGCGGTCGCAAGGGCCCGCCCCTGCCGCCTCTGCGCGAACCCGACCCGGTCGCGGAAACGACCGCCACCGAGCCACCAGCCGCCGAAGAGGAGGCAACTGAGCCTGAGGCGGACGAGGCGGTCCCCGACGACGAGGACGACCAGGACGGCGAGCCCGGCGACGAGGACGACGACGGCCCGCCGCCGTGACGGCCTCAGAGGGCACGCCGTTCTTTCTGGTCTCCGGCGCGGGCAACGACTTCATTGCCCTCCTGGACCGTGAGACGCCGCCGGCCGAGACGGTCCGGGCGTGGTGCCGGCGCGGCGTCTCAGTCGGCGCCGACGGCCTGTTCACCCTGCGCCGCGGAACGGGCGGACGCTACGTCCTCGACTACGCCAACGCCGACGGAGCCCGGGCGGACCTGTGCCTGAACGCGGCCCGCTGTGCCGCCCGACTCGCCTTCGAGCAGGAGCCGTCGATCTCCCGCGTTGAGATCGGGACGGCGGCAGGCACTCTGACAGCCGAGACCGTCAATGACACGAGCACCGCCGTCCTGGTACCCAAGCCGGGACCGGGACATCCGGTGACGCTGCGCGCGAACGGAGAGATCTACCCCTGCTACCGGATCCTCGTCGGCGTGCCTCACCTCGTCCTCTGGTGGCCGGGAGACCTGGAAGAGGCGCCGGTGGCGTCCCTCGGACCGGCCCTGCGCGCCCACCCGGACCTGGGCGCTTCGGGCGCGAACGTCCACTTCGTCGACGTCGATCGTGAGGACGGCTTCCGCATCCGGTCATTCGAGCGCGGAGTCGAAGCCGAGACCCTGGCCTGCGGCACGGGCGTCGTGGCCGCCGCCGGCTGCGCCGTGGCGGAAGGCCGCCTCTCTCTGCCCCTGGTCGCGGCCACCCGCAGCGGCTGCGAGCTCCATCTCGAGGAAGGCCCGCCGGAGCCGGCGGGCGCGGCGCGCTGGCGTCTTTCCGGGGACGCCAGGATCGTCGCTTCCGGCCGTATTCACGACCCGGCGACGCTGTTACCCTCCGCCCCATGAGCAGCTTCCCGCCGGTCGAAGAGCAGATGGAGCTGCTCCTCCGAGGCGCCGTCGACGTGGTCGAGGAGGACGCTCTGCGCCAGCGCCTCGAGCAATCACGGCTCGAGAATCAGCCGCTGCTGGTCAAGACCGGCTTCGATCCGACCGCACCCGATCTGCACCTGGGGCACGCCGTCCTTCTGCGCAAGATGGCGCACTTCCAGCAGCTCGGTCACCGGGTCCTGTTCCTGGTCGGCGACTTCACCGCGATGATCGGCGATCCCACGGGCAAGAAGGCCACCCGGCCCCAGCTCTCGCGCGACGAGGTCCTGGCCAACGCCGCGACCTACCAGGAGCAGGCCTGGAAGGTGCTCGACCGGAAACGTACCGAGATCCTGCACAACAGCAAGTGGCTCGCGGAACTCGGCGCGGAAGGCCTCATCCGGCTGGCGGGTTCCTACACTCTCGCCCGCATGATGGAGCGCGAGGACTTCCGGGCGAGGTTCGAGAACCACGAGCCGATTTCGATTCACGAACTCCTCTACCCGCTGACCCAGGGATACGACTCCGTGGTCCTTGAAGCCGACGTCGAGCTTGGCGGACACGACCAACTACTCAACCTTCTGGTCGGCCGAGATCTGATGCGCGCACGCGGCCTCGATCCGCAGGTCGCGCTCACCGTTCCGCTCCTCGTCGGGACCGACGGCGCGCAGAAGATGTCGAAGAGTCTGGGCAACGCGATCGCCTTCGAGGACACGCCCCGCGAGATGTTCGGCCGCACGATGTCGATCCCGGACGACCTGATGTGGGACTGGCGGCTTCTCCTGACCGACCTGGACGAGGTCGAGATCGACCGCCAGAAGTGCGCGGTGCTCGACGGTCGGGCAAGCCCGCGCGATCTCAAGGCCGACCTGGCCCACGACCTGGTGGCACGCTTCCACGGCCGCGAGGCCGCCGACACGGCCCGCTCCGAGTTCGACCGCATGTTCCGGGGCGGAGGCGTGCCGGACGAAATCGAGACCCGCCTCGTTCCCGCCGGCTTGCGACTCTTTGCCCTGCTCGCCGACTACGGCCTCGCCGGGAGCCGGGCGGAGGCTCGCCGGCTGATCCAGCAGGGGGCGGTGTCCCTGGACGGCGACAAGGTCCGCGACCCGCACCTAAGCCTCGAGGAAGGAACGCAGTGCCTGGTCAAGGTGGGCAAGCGCCGCTTTCTCCAGGTAGAGGTCACCTGAACCGTGTCTTCACGGATCCGCCAATAGGATCGGCCCGATGGCCGCGCCGCAGCCTGACCGCCGCCCCGGGGTCCAGCCGCCGCATCTCGTCGAGGACGAGCCCGACCTGCCGCCACTGCGCGTCGGCGTACGGATCCTCCTCTTCACGCTCGGCGCGTTCCTGGTTCTGTTCGGGTTGGTCTTCGGCCCGCTGCCCCTCATTCCGGCGGTCGTGCTGGTGCCTCTGGGCGTGGCGCTGCTTTCTCTCGCCAGCGACCGCTTGAACCGCCGCCTGCGAGTCTTCGTCATGCGCCGCTGGCCGAACGCCTGGCAGCGCATCCAGCGCGTTCGGGCGTGGCTGCACCGCAGGCTCAGTTGAGCCGACGTCAGCCGGAACCCTGCGCGCGCTTCCTCAATCCGCGCAGGAAGACGCCGTTGAGCGCGATCAGCACGGCCGCGACGACGATCCACTGCCCGAACATGTTGCCGACGCCCAGCGGCCCCCAGAGCGGCTCGTTGCGGGCGCTCCAGATCATCCAGGCAACGAGGACCACCGCCTCGATCGCGACCAGCCGGATCGCCCAGTCCCACCAGGCACCTACGCGCATGTCCTGGTCGCCGGTGTTGATCATCTCGGCGCGGAAGCGGGTAACGCCGTAGCGGATCACGATCAGGGCGAAGAACAGGCCGCAGAACATCAGCGCGACGCTCCAGACGGTGTCCTGGTTCACGAAGGACGACTGCCACAGCGCCGAGGGCACGCCGAGCGCGAAGGCGGCGACCGCGATCGAGATGATCGCCTTGCGCCGTTCGAGTCCCGCCTCCTCGAGCGCCAGGCCGACCAACTGGAACATCGCCACGAGCGACGTCCAGGCGGCGAACACCAGGGCCATGAAGAACAGGATCATGAAGAACGAACCGCCCGGCATCGCGTTGAAGAGCTGGGGTATCCAGATGAACGTCAGGCCCTCGTTGCTGGCGCCGACGATCTGGTTGGCGGCGCCGGGCATGATCGAGAAGACCGTGCAGAGCACCATGACGCCGGCGAGCAGTGAGACGCTGTTGTTGCCGAACGCCAGCAGGAAGGAGTTCAGGTTCGTGTCCTCCCGGCGCCGCGAGAAGACGGCGTAGGTCAGCACCAGACCCCAGCCGGCGCCCGTGTCCCAGGCGTTCTGGGTCAGCGCCTGAAGCCAGATGTTCGAGTCCAGCAGGTCGCTCCAGTTGGGCCTGAACAGGAACTCGAGACCGTTCACCGCACCCGGCAGCGTCACCGCCCGGATGGCGAGCACCACAACGAGCACCAGCAACGCCGGCATCAGGATCCGCACCACGCTCTCGATGCCCCGGATCCCCTTGAGCACGACGATCACGCCCATCGCGAGCGCCAGAGCGTGAAAGATGAGCACCTGGGGCGTGTAGGAGAACTCCTCCCAGAGCTGGACCGACCGCTCGCCCTGAAGCTGCATCGTGATGGCGGCCAGGAAGTAGCGCAGGGTCCAGCCCATGACGACGGCGTAGTAGAAGCCGATCGCCGCCGCCACCCAGGCGATCCACGCGCCCATCCAGGCGAACCGCTCGCCCATCATCGCGGCGAATGTTCCCACCGTGCCGTTGCGCACCTTCTTGCCGAGCGCGAACTCCGCCAGGATCAGCGGCACCGACCAGAGCATCAGGAAGACGACCCAGGCGACGAGGAAGGAACCGCCTCCGTTGGACGCGGCGATCCGGGGGAATCGCCAGATGTTGCCGGTGCCCACCGCCATGCCGAGCATGGCGAGCATCAGCCCCCAGCGGCTGGAGAAGAGTTGGACGCCTGCGGCCAGTGCTCGAGATCCGTTCTGCCGTGTCGTCAGGGAAGAACCGGGGCGGACACTATCAACCCGGACCGGCGTCTGAGTCCGCGCGCGACTCAGCCGACCAGATCGCAGCCGGCAAAGAAGAAGGCCCGCTCCGCGCTGGCGTTCTCCGGCGAATCGCTGCCGTGGATCGCGTTGTTCTGGATGTCCCTGCCGTAGAGGTTCCTGATCGTGCCCGGGGCCGCCTGGGCGGAGTCGGTGGCGCCCATCGTGTCCCGGAGGTGGGCGACGGCGTTCTCCCGTGCAAGCGCGAGCGCTATCGCCGGACCGCTGGTCATGAAGTCGACCAGGTGCGCGAAGAACGGTCGTTCCCGATGCACCGCGTAGAAGGCCTCCGCCTGCGCCCGCGAGAGCCGCACCCGCCGGATCGCCTGAATCACGAATCCCGCGTCCTCGAGATGGGCGATGATCCTGCCCGCGTTCCCCGCCCGGACCGCGTCCGGCTTGATGATCGTCAGCGTCTCTTCCATCCTTGACCGATCTCCCTCAGCCGGCGACCGCTACGAGGCCAGCGCCGCGGCCGTTCGAGCTCCCATCTCGGCGGGCGAATCGACCACCAGCACGCCGGCGGCGGCCAGCGCCGCCTTCTTCTCCGCCGCCGTCCCCTTGCCGCCGGCCACGATCGCGCCGGCGTGACCCATTCGCCGCCCCGGCGGCGCCGTGGCGCCGGCGATGAAGCCGACCACCGGGATGTCCAGGTGCTCGCGGATCCAGTCCGCCGCCTCCTCTTCGGCCGTGCCGCCGATCTCGCCGATCAGCACGATCGCCTCCGTCTCCTCGTCCTCCGCGAACAGCGCCAGCACGTCGATGAAGCTGGTGCCGGCTACCGGATCGCCGCCGATGCCGACGCACGTCGTCTGGCCCAGACCTTCGTTCGTCAGCTGCCACACCGCCTCGTAGGTCAGCGTACCGCTGCGGCTGATCACGCCGACGTTCCCCGGCGCGTGAATGTGGCCCGGCATGATGCCGACCTTCGCCTGGCCCGGTGTGATCAGGCCCGGGCAGTTCGGACCCAGCAGGCGGCTGTTACGGCCGGCGAGGAAGGTCTTCACCCGCACCATGTCGGCAACCGGGATGCCCTCCGTGATGCAGACGATCAACTCGACGCCGGCGTCGGCCGCCTCCATGATCGCGTCGGCAGCGAACGGTGGCGGCACGAAGATGAGACTCGCATTGCAGTCCGTTGCCCGGTGCGCCTGCACGACCGAGTCCCACACCGGGAAACCCTCCACCGTGCTGCCCCCCTTGCCCGGAGTCACACCCCCCGCGACCTCGGTGCCGTAGTCGCGACAGCCGATCGCGTGGAACAGGCCCTCCTTGCCGGTGATGCCCTGCACAATCAGGCGCGTGTCCCTGCCAACCAGGATCGACATCGTCTCAGTCCTAGGCTCCCAGAGCCTCGACCGCGCGTTGGGCGGCGTCGCCCATGCTCCCGGCGACGATGAAGTCGAAGTCCGCCCGCTCGAGCACTTCGCGCCCTTCCTCGACGTTCGTCCCCTCGAGCCGCACGATGACCGGCACGCCGACGGGCGACCCCGAGGCAGCGAGTTCCTCGATCGCCGCGACCACGCCGCGGGCAATGCGGTCGGTCCGCGCGATGCCGCCGAAGATGTTGATCAGCACCGCCTTTACCGCCTCATCCGAGAGGATGATCCGGAAGGCGCTCTCGACCGCTTCCTGCGAGGCCGAGCCGCCGACATCGAGGAAGTTCGCCGGCTCGGAGCCGTACAACTTGATGATGTCCATGGTCGCCATCGCCAGACCCGCGCCATTGACCATGCAGCCGATGCTGCCGTCGAGCTTGATGTAGCTGATGCCGTGCCCCGAGGCCTCGACCTCGAGCGGATTCTCCTCGTGGACGTCGCGCAGCCCGGCGATCTCCGGCCTCCTGAACATCGCGTTGTCGTCGAAGTTCATCTTCGCGTCCAGCGTGTAGACGTCGCCCTGCGAGTCGACCATCAGCGGGTTGATCTCGACCAGCGACGCGTCCGTCTCCAAGTACGCGGCCACCACGCTCGCGACCGCCGCCTGAATCTGGCGGGCGGTGCCGCCCGAGAATCCCAGGCCGGACGCGATTCTCCGGCACTGGAACGGCAGGACGCCGAGCTGCGGGTCGATCAGCTCGCGAAGGATCGCATCGGGTTCCGTCCGCGCCACTTCCTCGATGTCCATGCCGCCGGAACGCGATGCCATCAGCACCGGACATGCCGCGGCGCGGTCCAGGGTCACGCCCAGATAGAGTTCCAGCTCGATATCGAGCGCCTCTTCGATCAGGACCTTCCGCACCTGTTGGCCCTCGGGACCGGTCTGGTGCGTCGTGAGCTGCATGCCCAGGATCTCGCCCGCAAGCCGCTCCGCCTCCTCCGGACTGGCGGCCAGCTTGACCCCGCCGCCCTTGCCACGGCCGCCGGCATGAATCTGGGCCTTGACCACCGAGCGGCCGCCGAAGTCCCGACAGATCTCGGCAGCCTGCCCCGGATGTTCGATCACCTTCCCCTGCGGCACCCTGGCGCCGAATCGGCGCAGGATCTCCTTGGCCTGGAACTCGTGGATCTTCACGACGCGCCGTGCCTCAGTCGAGGTTTTCGACGATCGCCTGGCCGAACTCGGAGGTCTTGAGCAGCGTTGCCCCCTCCATCTGACGCTCCAGGTCGTAGGTCACGCGCTTTTGCCTGATCGCGCGGCTGATCGCGTTCTCGATCGACCTGCCGGCCTCCTGCCAACCCAACCAGTTCAGCATCATCACGCCCGACAGGATGACCGAGCAGGGGTTCACCTTGTCCTGGCCGGCGTACTTCGGCGCCGTGCCGTGCGTGGCCTCGAACAGGGCAACGCCGTCGCCCTCGTTGGCGCCCGGCGCCATCCCGAGCCCGCCGACCTGCGCGGCCAGAGCGTCCGACAGATAGTCCCCGTTCAGGTTGGTCGTCGCGATCACGTCGTACTCGTCGGCCCGCAGCAGCACCTGCTGGAACATGGCGTCGGAAATGCGGTCCTTGATCAGGATCCGTCCATTCGGCAGCCGGCCATCGTGTTTCGACCAGAGGTCGTCCTCGCTCACCGTGCAGTCCCCGTACTCGTCGGCCGCGAGTTCGTAGCCCCACTCCTTGAAGGCGCCCTCGGTGAACTTCATGATGTTGCCCTTGTGCACCAGGGTGACGCTCTCTCGTCCCTGGGCCCGGGCGTAGTCGATCGCCTTTCTGACCAGCCGCTTGCTCCCGGTCACCGAGACCGGCTTGATGCCGACGCCGGAGTCGCCGCGAATGTCCCGGCCCAGCTCCCTCCGGATGAAGTCGATCAGGGCCGCAGTCTCCGCCGTCCCCTCCTGCCACTCGTGACCCGCGTACACGTCCTCGGTGTTCTCGCGAAACAGGACCATGTCGACCTTCTCCGGCTCGCGGACCGGCGACGGCACACCGTCGAAGTAGCGCACCGGGCGCACGCACGCGTACAGATCGAGGAGCTGCCGGAGCGCTACGTTCAGGCTGCGAATACCGCCGCCGACTGGCGTCGTCAGCGGCCCCTTGATCGCGACCCGGTAGTGCCGGATCGCGTCGACGGTCGCTGACGGCAGCCATTCCCCGGTCTGCTCCAGGGCCTTCTCGCCGGCCAGGATCTCGAGCCAGGCGATGGAACGCGCACCCGAGTAGGCCTTCTCGACCGCGGCGTCGATCACTGCCTTGGCGGCGCGCCAGATGTCGGGGCCGATCCCGTCGCCCTCGATGAAGGGGACGATCGGTTGCTCCGGCACAACCAGAACGCCATCCAGCCAGCCGACTTCCTGACCTCTCAGAGCCAAAGCGCGGCGCAGGGTATCACGTTTCCCGCCCTCCCCGGCGCCTGTCGGCGCCGCCCGCTGTTATGGTCTCAGGCCATGAGCGGGCAACCCCTCTTCCACCCACCGATTCCGGCTCACGCCGCGACCTGGGAAGGCATCGACTGGGAGGCTCTCGTCGATGCCGCGCTCCGTTGCCGGGAACGGGCCTACGCTCCCTACAGCGGTTTCAGGGTGGGCGCCGCGCTCCTGGCCGAGGACGGCCGCATCTACAACGGCTGCAACGTGGAGAACCGCGTCCTCGGCCTGACCCTTTGCGCCGAGCGTGGCGCGCTCTCGGCGGCGGTCGCCGACGGCCGGACTTCCTTCCGGGCCCTCGCCATCGCCGCCACCGCGACGCCGCCATGTGCACCGTGCGGGCAATGCCGCGACGCACTGGCCGAGTTCACCTGCGACCTGCCAGTCGTCTCGGTCACGGCGGGCGACCACGAGGCGACGAAGTGGAGTCGCTTCACGCTCCAGGACCTGCTGCCCGAACCGTTCGATCTTCCGCAGCCAGGGCCTCGGCCACGGAGTCGTGGATCGGAAAAAGAGAGGCCACGCCGGCAACGGTGAGCAACTGGACGATCCGCTCGGAGGGCCGAATGAGGATCAGCTTGCGTTCCTCGGCGCGGAGGCGCACCAGATAGCCGACGAGCTCCCCGATCCCGGTCGAGTCCATGTAGTTCACATCCGAGAGGTCGAGTAGAACGTGACCAGCGCCCTCGGCAAGACTGCGCTTCAACGCGTCGGCCAGAAAGCGCGCGCTCTGGCCGAGTTTGATCACGCCCTCGACCGCCAGAAGGCTGGAATCGCCGATCTGTCGCTTGTTGATGATCATCAGAGTGGCCGCCGGGGCGACTGCTTCGATCCGCCCAACAGAGGGCGCAGTACCGAGGGCTGGCTCAGCGACTGAACCGACCCACGAAGGAGCTGCGTTTGCCGGGGCTCTTCCAGGTCGTGCCGAGACCTTCTCCCTGCCAGCTGTGCTCCAGCGCGACGCCTGGCTCCGCACCTTCAGTGGGCGCCAGAGGCGGATAGAAGACCGTCTCGTTCCCGCACAGGTGGTCCCGGTGATCGAGGGGCCGGGTGCGCAACGCTGCAAGCTCGCCGGCGTGAACAGCGGCCGCCCCGTTCGCCCGTACGTCGAACTCGACTTCGGCGGTCAGGGACACGGCCACGTCCGCCAGCAACTCGCCGCCCATGCCGCGCGCGAACCCCTCGAGCGCGCGGCGCTGTGTCGGGTTGGCACCGGCATCCACGACCAGGACCGACTCGGCGCCGAGACGTTCGGCGTAGGGATCGCCGAGGGTGGCTTCGGAGCGCACGACGGCGAGCACGGAAAGGCCGGAGAGATCGACGCCATCCCAGCCGCCTTCTTCGATCCGCCACGCCATGATCGCTTCCTTGCCGACCAGCCCGACCTCCGAGTTGGCGAAACACGGTCCGGTGTAAACGTCGGCGGTCCGCGCTTCGACGTAGGTCCCCGAGACCTGGACCCCGGCACCCAGCGCCGCGGCGGGCAGCAGGATGAAGATTACGGCCGGCAGGGCAGCAGCAAGGCGATGCATCTCGGCAAGTCTCATGTCGACCACTCTCCTTGGGCTTGGCCGTAGCGCTCGAAGCAGCCCCGGCCCTCCCGGCAATGTTCCTTCGACGCTACAACGCCGTCGGGTCCCAGACAGTTCATGCTGTGCGTGCACCAGACGAATCCGTCGTCGATCTCGTGCTGCGGATCGATATCCGCCCCAGGCTCCGACGGGGCAAGGGCCATGAACATCGTCTTCCAGCGCAGCCTTCGGCACAGTAGCGGGGCGTTGTTCGCAGCCAGTCGGTCAGCCATGACGTCAAGCCTCCATGCCGGCGGCGAGCCCAAGCGCCCGTCTGGTGGCCGTCCGGGCGAGCTGCACCTTGTATCGATTGCCGCTCATCGGCCGCGCACCGGAGGCGGCCTTCTCTGCCGCCTCTTCGATCCGTGCCGGCGTCAGTTCGCCGCCCGCCGCCACCTCGCCAGCGGCGACGGCGAGATAGGGGATCGGAGCGGCGTGGCCCAGGACGATCCGTGCCTGGTCCACCCGCGGCGCCACTCCGGTCAGCGACACGGCGGCCGTCATCAGCGGCCAGTCCAGCGACCGGCGCTGCCGGACTTCGTACACCGCGGTGCGGACGCCGCCGACCGCGGCCGTTATCTCGACCAAAAGCTCGCCGCGTCCGAGTGTGTTCTCGCGCTCGCCCTCGACCTGCGGCGCCCGGTAGAGCGCCTCGACCGGCACGCGCCGCTCGCCGTCCGGCCCCCTGACCGTTGCCTCGGCCCCGAGCGCAACCAGGAGCGGCGCGAGACTGGAGGGGCTGACGAAACGCGCATGGCCGTCCGGGAAGATCGCGTGGTAGCGGTTGTCGCCTTCCGTGACCATCGACCCGCCATCCTGTCCCAGGGCGAGCAGACCGTAGCCGCGGCGGTAGTACCAGCAGCGCGGGCGCTGTAGGAGATCGCCGCCTACGGTGCCCATCGCTCGCAATTGAGCGCTGGCCACGCCGTCGATCGCGGTCACGAGGGCCGGCACGGCCTCGGTCGCTCCATCATGATCCCGCAGCTCCTGCAACGTCGTCATCGCTCCGATCCGGAGCTGGCCCCCAGAGACGTCGATACCGGAGAGGCCCTCCACACCGCGCAACGAAACGAGCCGCTCGACCCGTTCGACATCGTCCTTGAGCAGGCTCAGGAGGTCCGTTCCGCCCGCGAGGACCTCGCTGCCCTCGACCTCCAGCAAACTGACCGCCTGTTCGATCGTCGTCGGCGCAGCGTAGCTGAAGGGTCGCATCAGGCCGCCCCTCCGTCGCCTGCGAGTGCGTCCAGCACCCGGTCGGGCGTCAGCGGCAGGTAGGGCACACGAACCCCGATCGCATTCGCCACCGCATTGCTGATCGCGGCGCCCGGCGAGATCACCGGCGGCTCGCCCAGGCCGATCACGCCCCGCTCGTCGTACGCGGGGCCGGTCATCATGTGGACTTCGAGCGATCCAACGTCCAAGAGGCCCGCCAGCTTGTAGAACTCCATGTCGGCGTTCAGCAGCCGACCGGTTACCGGATCCGGAATCCACTCCTCGAACAACGCGTAGCCGACCCCCATGATCAGACCGCCGTAGACCTGACTCTCCGCCAGACGACGATTGATGATCAGGCCGCAGTCCTGGACCGCGATCATCCGTTCCACCCGGACCACGCCGGTGTCCATGTCGACCTCTACCTCAGCGATCTGGACCCCGCCGACCCCGCTCGAGATCAATCGTCCGGGGCCTGGATTGCGCCCCCGCGCGCTGACCGGCGCACCGCCGATCTGCGCCGCCGCTTCGGGCCAGGACATGCCGCGCGAGGGTTCGCCCTCCACGAACACGCGGCCTCCCGCCGCCTTCAACTCCTCAGGTTCCGCCTCGAGACGGGGCGCGACCCGCGCCAGAACCTCACGCAAGGCGTCCTGCGCCGCGCGCCGGGTCGAGGCGGATACACCGCCAACGGTCGAACTGCCGCCCGACGGACCCGACTGCGGGAACCGGTTATCGCCAAGCGATACGCGTACCTGGTGGAGTTCCAGGCCGAAGGTCTCCGCCAGCACTTGGGCAACGACGGTGCGCGTCCCGGTGCCAATGTCCTGGGACCCGATCCGGACCTCGACCGCACCATCCGGATGGACGGTCACATCGCAATTGCTCGAGTGACCACGTCCGCCCCATGTGTGGATCGAAACGCCCAGGCCTCGCTGGAGAGCGCCGTCCCTGGATCGCTTCCGGGGCTGCCAGCGCTCCTTCCAGCCCGCCATCTCGGCGGCGATGCCAAGCTCCTCCCGGTACACGTCGGCCCGTCCCGTCAGATCCAGGTTTCGGTCGAGGAAATCGATCGGGTCCAGATCCAGTTCGTTGGCCAGGTCGTCCAGGCTGGCCATCGTCAGGAAGCAGGCCTGCGGGTGGTTGGGCGCCCGCCAGGCCCGCGATCCGGCCAGATTGGTCGGCACCGACGTGTGGCGCAGGCGCCGGTTCGGCAGCCTGCTGAAGACGTACGGCAGCGGCGTCTGGCCCGTGCCGGGCAAACCGCCCGAACCCCAGGAGTCCGAGTCCCAGGCCACGAGCTTGCCCTGCTCGTCCGCCGCCACCCGAATGCGCGCAAAGGCCGAAGGCCGGCTGCCCGCGACCGACACCTCCTGGTCCCGGTCCAGGAACAGCTTCACCGGCGCGCCGGCCTTGCGCGCCAACTCGGCGCCGACGATCCCCCAGCGGTCGGGCGAGAACTTGGAACCGAAGCCACCGCCCATGTACTCGGTTCGGATCCGCACCTGCGTCGCCGGGATGCCGAGTTCGGAGGCGAACTGGCCACCCAGGGTGGAGACCGCCTGGGTCGAGGCGTGGACCTCGAGTTCGTCGCCGTCCCATGCCGCGACCTGGCCGTGCGGTTCGAGGCACATGTGGGCCATCTGAGGCATCCCAAGCGTCTGCTCGACGATGCGGTGGGCCGAGGCGAAGGCCGCGTCCGGGTCGCCGGCTGTTCGCTCGGAACCCGGCTGCGCAGCCGGCGCCCGATCACGATGTTCCTCCGTCACGAAGTGGGGCAACACCTCGTACTCGACCTGGATCGCCCGCACAGCGTCGCGAGCCACGTCCTCGGTCTCCGCGGCGACCGCGGCCACCTCGTCGCCGGCCCACTGGATCTCGGAACCCTCCCCCTGGATCACGTGGACGACGCGCACGCCGGGCAGCGCCTCCGCCGCCGAGGTGTCAATGCCCAGGATGCGGGCGTGAGCGTGCGGACAGGTCAGGATCTTCGCGGCCAAAAGACCCGGCGGATTCTGGTCGGACGGGTACCTGGCGAACCCGGTCGACTTGACCGGACCGTCCAGGCGCGCCGGCCGGTGGCCGATCTGGCCCCTCCGATCGGCCTCGGGCCAGGAGTAGTCAGCCAACGCTGTCGCCTCCCGGTTCGCCCGGACCACCAACCACGGCGCGGATGCCCTTGTAGGTTCCGCAGCGACAGAAGTTGCCCCCCAGGCCGGCTTCGATGTCCTGCTCCGTCGGCGCCGGACTGCGCGCCAGAAGCGCCGCGGTGGCGACCACGAAGCCGGGCGTGCAGTAGCCGCACTGCTGCGCATCGTGGTCCACGAAGGCCTGCTGCACCTCGTGCATCGCGTCCGGTGAGCCCAGTCCCTCGACGGTCGTGATGCTCCGCCCCGCGGACTCGATCATCAGGCGGCAGCACGCGTAGACCGGACGGCCGTCCTCGAGTACCGTGCAGGCACCGCAGGTGCCGCGATCGCAGACTCTCTTCGGACCCGTCACATCGAGGCGGTCGCGCAGTCCGTCGAGCAGCGTGACCCGGGGCTCCACTTCGAGCCGGCGGAGGGCGCCGTTCACCTCGAGTTCGATCTCGACCGCGCCCGGGCCGACGGTCGGAACACCCTCCGCGTCGTTCGCCGCGACGGCAGCGGCCGCGTCTTCCGGCAGCAGGCTCGCCGCCAGGGCCCCCGCGGCGCCGCCCCGCAGAAACGACCGGCGAGAGAGTCCCGATCCCTTTGCGTCGTCGCTCACGCGCCTCACCCCATCTGGTCGAGTGGAACCTTCAGCTTAGCAGTTCAGGACCCCACCGCGCCGGTGTCACGGTGCCTGAGTCGGTTGCACACTTCGACGAACTGGGACAGGCCGTCCGCGGTGAGCATTCCGCGTAGCTCGTGGTCACGGACCACCCAGAGAGCGCGCGCCGAACTCTGCAACTGCCGCAACACTTCCAGCAGGTCGCAGTCCTCGGTCACGGTGAGCGGTTCGCGGTTCATCAGTTCGAGCAGGGGCGTGTCGCCCGGGCATCGGGCCACGAGTTCGAGCAGGCGATCGCGGTCCACTTCGCCTGCTACTCGTCCCCAGCCATCGACGACCGGAAACTGCCGCTGCGTGGTGGAAAGCAGCAGCCGCACCGCCCACTCGATCGTGTCCTGCGGCGCCAGCCGTTCGCAGCGGGTCATCATCGCCTCCCCCGCCCGCCGGCCCTCGAGGGCCTGCAGCGTCTTGACCAGCGAGGACTCGCGGGTCGCCCCCAGGAGCACGAAGAAGGCGGTCAGGAGAAGCAGCATGTTGAACATCAGCCCAAGCACCCACGGCACGAGAGCGGCCAACCCGAGCACTGCCGCCAGCGCCAACCCCAGCCGGGTCGCGATCTTCGTCGCCCGCTCCTGACCCAGGAGGAAGGACAGGGCCGAGCGCAGGATGCGGCCGCCGTCGAGGGGAAACGCGGGCAGCAGATTGAGCGCAAACAGACACAGGTTGCCGAACAGCAGCCACTGCAGCGCGGAATGCAGATCGACGACGGCGCCGGCGCCCCAGGGCGGCAGCCCGGCCACCAGCAGGCCAAAGAAGAGCACCACCGCGAGGGCCAGGTTCACCAGCGGGCCGGCAGCCGCGATCGCCAACTCGGCCAGGCCCTGCGGATAGCCGTCCAGGCGAGCCACGCCTCCGATCGGTGTCAGCACGATCTCGCGGGTCTCGATCCCGTACCGTCGAGCGGTCAGGGCGTGGCCCAGCTCGTGCAGGACCACGCTCGCCAGCAACCCCACGACAACCAGGCCGAGCAGCACGGCGTTGCTCTCCAGGTTCGGCGCCAACACCGCCATCCAGACCAGGAGCAGGATGAAGGTGAAGTGGACCCGCACGCGGATCCCGAACAGGTTCAGCATGGGGAAGGCGAGCCTGCCGACCAACGGTCTCATCCCGCCCGCCTCCTTCTCGCGCCCAGCAGCTCCGCCATCCGCTCCAGCCCAGTCGTCAGCATCCGGTCGCTGCAGGCATAGGAGAGGCGGATATGGCCTTCGCATCCGAACGCCGAACCGGGCGTCGTGGCCACGCCGGCCTCGTCCAGCAGGCGGCGACAGAACGCCGCCGAGTCGGGACAGCGCTCATCGAACCAGGCGCTCACGTCCGGGACCGCGTAGAAGGCGCCGGCCGGCGGCGGGCAGACGACTCCCGGACTCCGGTCCAGCTCGGCCAAACCGCGCGCGCGGCGCCGCGCGCACGCCGCCACCAGGGCAGCCGCCTCGGGCGGCTCCTGCTCCAGGACCGCCTCGGCGCCGGCCATCGCGAATGAGGTCGCGTTCGAGGTCACGTGGCTCTGCACGGCGGCAGCCGCGGCAATCACCGAAGGGGCGCCAAGCAGGTAGCCGAGCCGCCAGCCGGTCATCGCGTAGGTCTTCGAGAACGAACCCACCAGAACGACCGTCTCCGGGTACCGGGCCGCCAGCGACGCGACGCTGGCGTACCGCTGGCCGTCGTAGATGAACCGCTCGTAGGTCTCGTCCGAGATCAGCAGGGCGCCGCGCTCGGCACAGGCGCGGGCGACGCGCTCCAGGTCCAGGACCCCGGCGACCGCACCGGTGGGGTTGCACGGCGAGTTGATGACCACGGCCCGCGTTCGCTCCGACATCGCATCGATCAGAGGCTGCGCCCGAATCGCGAAGCCGTCCGCGGCAGCCATCGGAACCGTGACGACCGTAGCGCCCGCGAGCCGCACCTGGGCCGGAATGCTGACCCAGGCCGGCGTCGGCACCACGACTTCGTCACCGGGCGACAGAAACGCCTGGGCCAGCTCGTACAGCGCCGCCTTGGCGCCCACCGTGACCAGCACGTTGGCCGCGCTCCAGGGCGCTCCCTCCTTGCCGTACCGGGCCGCCAGCCCCGCTCTCAGCTCGGGCGTGCCTTCCAGCACCGTATACTTCGTCCGGCCCTCATCCAGGGCCCGCCTCGCAGCCCTTACGGCTGTCTCCGGCGAGGGGAAGTCGGGCTCTCCGGCTCCCAGGTCGAAGACTTCGACCCCCTCGCGGCGCAGCTCGGCCACCCGCCGGGAGACAGCCATCGTCGCCGACTCGCGCTCACCGGAAGGCATGAATCAGGATCGTAACAGCAGATTGGGAGCCGGAGCGGCGGCCACTGTCGCCGCGCTTCTGTGCCTGGCAACGGCGGCCGGAGGTCAGTTCAGGACGCCGCAAATGGCTTCGCTCGAGGCGTTCGCCGACCGCACCTCCTACGCTCCCGGAGACTCGGTTCGCATCGCCGCGGTGATCAACATCGAAGACGGCTGGCACATCCAGAGCCACACACCGACTTTCGACTACCTGATCGCCACCGAGATCGCCTTCGAGCTGCCCGCCGACTGGCCGCGGCCGGATGTCCGCTATCCCGACCACATCATGTGGCAGTTCGGGTTCTCGGAGGATCTGCTCGCGGTCTACGAGCACGAGGCGGTGATCCACGCGGGATTCGATCTGCCCACGGACGCGACAGCCGGTGTCGTCGACGTGTCGGCCGAGCTTCTCTACCAGGCCTGTGACGACATCCAGTGTCTGCCGCCCATCACGACCGAGGCAACCGTTTCGCTCGAGATCGGAGCCACCGGCGAGCCAACGGGCCATCCAGCCTTCGAAGCCGCGTCGGCCGCGCCCGGCGGCGGCTCCGGCGGTGGTCTCGGGCTGTTCGCAGCCCTGATTCCGGCACTGCTGGGCGGCCTGATCCTGAACGGCATGCCCTGCGTGCTGCCGATCGTCTCGCTCAAGCTCTTCGGGTTCGCTCAGGCGTCGGGAAGGCCCCGCCGGGAGATCGTGGGCGGCGCGCTGATGACGACCCTGGGCATCCTGGTCTCGTTCTGGGCGCTGGCCGGCGCAACGCTCCTCGCCCGCTCGGCCGGGCAGGCGGTGGGATGGGGCATCCAGTTCCAGAACCCCGTGTTCGTGACCTTCCTGGCCCTGGTGCTCACCCTGTTCAGCCTGAACGTCTGGGGCCTGTTCGAGATCAATCTGCCGCACGCACTCGCCAACCGGCTGGGCGGCCACACCCACTCGGCGCATGACGAACACTCGCACTCGCACTCCGCGCACGCCGCCAACCACCGGGCCGGCGGCGGCGGGGGCTACTCCGGGCACTTCTTCTCCGGCGTGTTCGCCACCCTGATGGCCACGCCCTGCTCGGCGCCCTTCCTGGGCACCGCGGTCGGCTTCGCGCTGAGCCAGCCCGCGACCACGATCGTCTTCGTGTTCACCGCGGTCGGCATCGGCCTCGCCATTCCTTACCTGCTGCTGGCCGCCATGCCCCGAGCCACGCGGCTGCTGCCACGGCCCGGTGAGTGGATGGTGACGCTGCGAGGCGTCATGGGCTTTCTGATCGCCGGCACGACGATCTGGCTGCTCTACGTGCTCGCGGCCCAGATGGACAGCGCCCGGCTCGCCTTTCTGGAGATCGGCCTGCTCACCCTGGCCCTCTTCATCTGGCTGCAGAGCCGCAGCCAGATGACGGCCCTGCGCGTCTTCGGTCGCGCCGGGGCGGTCACGGCGGCCGTCCTGGTGCTGCTGCTCGCGAACGGAGCGACCGCCCAGTCCCGCGGCCCCGGCGCCGCAAGCGGAGTGCAGGTCCTGGACTGGGTGCCGTGGGACCCGGTCCAGGCCGAGACGCTCGCCGCCGAGGGCCGGCTGGTCTTCGTCGACGTCACCGCGGACTGGTGCGCGACCTGCAAGGTGAACGAGCGGCTCGTGCTCGAGACCGACGAGACGGCCGAACTCTTCGAGCGCTACCAGGTGGTCGCGATGAAGGCCGACTGGACCAACCGGAACGACGACATCGCCCGCTACCTGGCGAGCTTCGGACGCTACGGCATTCCGTTCTACGCGCTGTACCGACCGAACCAGGAGCCCCACGTGTTCAGCGAACTCCTGCGCGGCCGCCGCCTGGAAGAGGCGATCCGCGACTCGGTCGGCGAACCCGTCGGCGCGGGGTCCTAGCCAGGGGCGTTCAGGCCGCCGGCCTGGGCGACGCCACCAGTACGTCCCCCACATCCTCCTCTCCGAGCAGGAACACCTGGTCCAGCCGGCGCACGGCGGCGCCGGAATCGAAGTCCATGCACAGGTCCGCGCCGTCCAGCATTCCAGGTTCACCCTGTCCGACTTCGTCGCGCAACAGAACCACCCAGCGATCCGCGACCCGAACCAGATCGCCCGGCGCTGGCGACCCCTCCCCCTGGGCACGCCAGCCCGCGCTGCCGTCCAGGGCCAGGAGGACCCAGTTCAGCTCGTCCCAGCCCACCCCGCCGGCATCGAGCACTTCGCGCAGCAGGGTCAACCGGCTGAAGGCGAGCCGGTCGTCGTGGAGTTGCTGCAGGCGCCCGAGTGCCGCCGCATCCCACTCGCCCCCGCCCCGCACGATGCCCGGCAGGCCGAAGACCGCCGACGGCGAACGGAGTGCGCCGGGCAGGCGCGCCTCGACCCGGGTCGCCTCGGGAAGCGCCGCCGATTTCACTCTCTGATCCGGCACCAGGGCGTCCTCGTCCAGAGCCGTCTCGACCCACACCTGGTACCTGAGGGTTCCGAAGTTCCGCTCGATGTCGGGACTGTCGTCCTCCAGCCAACTGTCGAAGTAGGCCTCAAGCGTGCCGTCCAGCGACCAACTGCTGCCCCACTCGTCACGGAAGAACTGCTCGTAGCGGAATCTCTCCAGTTCGGCGCCGCTCTCGAATTCGCGTACGGGCACGCCGTTCTCGACGCTGAACCAGAGCAGCCTGACGCGGCCCAGAACATCGAGGTCCTCGACGGGAAGAGCGTCGAACTGCGCGCCGTCGATCAGAACGCGCGGAGTCGGGCTGTAGTACACCCGTTCTCCGTCACCGTCTCCGCCGCCGCGCTCCGCTTCGACCACCGCGTGCAGCCGGAAGTCCTGGCCGGCGGCGAGTTCGACCGTGCCCGTCCTTGCGGTGCCCTCCTCACCGACTTCCACGCCGACCCAGGCCCGGACCATCTTCGGCGCTCTCGCCTGCTGGGCCCTCGGCGCCAGCCACAGAACCACAGCCGCGACGCCGACGATGGCAGCCATGATCGCGAACAGCAGGAGGTTCCGGCGCATGCCGAGATCCTACTCCCGGCTGGGCAGCACCGACCGGAACGTGAGACGGTGAAGTGGCGTCGGACCGAGCTCCCTGAGCGCGGCGCGGTGATGCTTTGAGGCATAGCCCTTGTGGCTGGCGAACCCGAAGCCCGGATACTCGCGGTCGTACGCAGTCATCAGCCGGTCCCGGTCCGTCTTGGCGATGATCGAAGCGCAGGCGACGGCGAAGCTGAGCGAGTCGGCCCGCACCAGCGGCAGCGTCGGCACTTCGGCGCCGCGAACGTTCACCGCGTCGAGCCGCACCGCATCGACGACGGCGACGGCGGGACGAACCTCGAGCGACACCAACGCCGTCCGCATCGCCCACCGGGTCGCCTCGAGCACGTTGATCCGGTCGATCAACGCGGCGTCGCCGATCGCAACCGACCACGCCGCCGCCCGCTGCTTGATCACCTCGGCCAGTCGTCGCCGCCGCGAAGCGGACAGCCGCTTGCTGTCGTCAACGCCGGGAATCAGGCAGTCCGGCGAGACGACCACCGCCGCGGCGACGACCGGTCCCGCGAGACAACCTCGACCCGCCTCGTCGACGCCGGCGACGAGTCCGTAGCCCGCCGTGGCCAACTGCCGCTCGAACCCGCGCATCAGGCGCAGGCGGTATGCCTCGACGAGCAGGCCGGCGACGGTCAGCGCTTGCGCAACTCCTCGATGCGGGCGGCCCGGCCGCGCAGCTTCCGGAGATAGTAGAGCTTGGCGCGGCGCACCTTGCCCCGGCGGACGACCTCGATCCGGCCGATCACCGGCGAATGAAGCGGAAAGATCCGCTCGACCCCGATGCCGCCAGAGACCTTCCGCACGGTGAAGGTCTCCCGCGTGCCGCTGCCGCGGCGGGCGATCACCACGCCCTGGAAGATCTGGATTCGCTCCTTGGCGCCCTCTCTGACCCGGACGTGAACCTTGACCGTGTCACCTGCCCGGAACTCGGGCAGGCCCTGCTGCACGTACTCCTGCTCCACCTGCTGTAGATCGTGCATTGCGTGTCACCTGTACCTGGGCCGCAAGTTCAGACCCTGCGGCTTCATTGTCAGCGGCTGTGTTACCGGCGGAAACTGCTTCGCGCCCCTCGTGCGAACCGGACGACGTGGCGTCCAGCCCAGGCACCGCGAAGCGGTAGGACGCGGATTATCGCCTGTTCGGCCTCCCGGGCGCAACCACCGGCGCGGCGGCCTGCCCACCCAGGAGGTCCGGCCGCTTCCGCCGCGTCGCCTCGAGCGCCTGCTCGCGCCGCCATCGGTCGATGCGCCGGTGGTCGCCCGATCGCAGCACCTCCGGCACCTCGATGCCCTCCACCACCGCCGGGCGGGTGTAGTGCGGATAGTCGAGGAGGCCGGAGCGGAAGCTCTCGTTCACCACCGACGAATGCCGCCCAACGACGCCGGGGATCTGGCGCGACACCGCCTCGATGACGACCATCGCCGGCACCTCCCCTCCCGACAGCACATAGTCGCCGACCGACAGTTCCGAGTCGACGACCAGCGTCCGCACCCGCTCGTCGACCGCCTCGTAGCGGCCGCACAGGAGCACCAGCCGTTTCTCGCCGGCCAGACTCTGGGCCTTCGCATCGTCCAGGCGCTCTCCCTGTGGCGAAAGCAGGATGCGGCGGGCGCCGGAATCACCCCCGGCAACCGCCCGCACCGCCTTGAGCCAGGGCGGCGCCGTCATCACCATCCCGCCGCCGCCGCCGTAGGGCTCGTCATCGACGCTTCGGTGGGGATCGTCGGTGTAGTCGCGCAGGTCGTGCAGGCGCACCTCGAGCAGGCCCGCCTCCCGAGCCCGACCGATCAGGCTCGCCTCCAGGAACTCCCGAAAGATCTCCGGCAGGATCGTTATGACGTCGATCCGCATGCTTCCAGGAGACCCGGCGGCAGGTCGCTCCGTATCAGGCGCTCCTCGACGTTGATCTCCGGCAGCAACCGGTGGGCGAACGGGATCAGTACCTCGCGGCCGCCGTCACCACCGGGCGGTCGCGTCACCGAGAGCAGCACGCCGCCGCCGTCCTCGACGACCTCCGTGACCTCGCCCAGATCGCCCAGCGCCCTGTCGACGACCCGGCAGCCGACGAGCTGGAAGTAGTAGAACGTGCCCTCTTCCGCCGCCGGCACACTCTCCTCGGGAGCCTCGAGCAGCGCGCCGCGGAGCCCCTCCGCCCCATCGCGGTCCCGCACGTCCACGAACTGGACCAGTTCCCGGCCTCGATGCGACCGACTCGACTCGACCTCCAGCCGCCGCAGGCGGCCCCCGTCCCGCACGAAGAGCTCAGAACCGCTCCGGAAGCGGGCCGGGTTCTCGCTGTCGGGCAGGACCAGCACTTCGCCGCGCAGCCCGTGGGCCCGCAGCACCGAGCCAACGGCAACCATTTCCGGCTCGTCGCGACGAGTCGACCGCGGCGACTGTTCCATCCTCACCTCCGACCCTCACGCCCTGGATCGGCGCCGGCTCCACCGTCAGGCCGGTTCGACGATCTCTATTTCGTAGTACTCGCCGGTCTCGGCCCCGCGCACCTCGAGCAGCGCGCGCAGGGACCTGACGCTCCGTCCCTGGCGACCGATCACCCGCCCGAGTTCCTCCGGCGCGACCTCGATCTGCAGGACGATCGCGTCTTCCTCCTCGATCTCATCGACCCGGACCGCCTCGGGCTGATCGACGATCGACCGGACGACGCCGGCGAGCTGCTCGGCGACCTCCGACACGCCCTAGGATTCCGCCGCGGCAGCCGCCCGGCGTACCAGACCCCGAACGGTGTCCGTCACCTGCGCCCCGCGCGAGACCCAGTGGTCGATGCGATGCGTCTTCAGGCGGATCACCGCCGGGTCCTTGCGCGGGTCGTAGTGCCCGAGCTCCTCGATCACCCGCGACGACGGCACCTTGCGGCTGTCGGACACGACGACGCGGTAGAAGGGTCGATGGCGCGAACCCATGCGCCGGAGTCTTATCTTCACCATGTTTCGGTTTTCCCGTGTTGTTCGTCGACCGGCTCACCCGGTGCCGAAGCTCTTCCGTGGCGCCGTCGAAGCAGCAGCGCAGTGTAGCAGTCTGCGCCGGGAACGGCATCCCGGCGCCGCGCGCAGCTACATCCCCCGGATCCCCTGCATCCACTTGCCGCGGGTGCGCTTCATCAGCTTCCTCATCTGCCGGTACTGCTTGATCAACTGGTTTAGTTCCTGGACGGTGCGACCGGAGCCGCGGGCGATGCGCCGGCGCCGGCTGGCGTTGAGGATCGCCGGGTTCCGCCGTTCCCGCGGTGTCATCGAGTCGATCAGGGCGGTGACCGCGACCAGCCGGCTCTCAGAGGCAGCGTCGGCCATGTTCGCGCCGCGGAACTGCCCAGGCAGCAGCTCGAGGAGTTGAGTCAGAGGCCCCATACGACGCAACTGCCGCAACTGGTCGCGCAGATCCTCGAGGGTGAACTCCTGGCGCGCGATGCGCTCCGCGAGGCGCTCCGTTTCTTCCCGGTCGACCACCCGCTCGGCCTTCTCGATCAGGGAGAGCACATCGCCCATGCCGAGGATGCGGGACGCGAGCCGGTCGGGCGCGAAGGGCTCGAGGTCGTCGAGTTGCTCACCGACGCCGACGAACCGCAGCGGGACCTCGGTGACGCCCCGAAGCGACAGCGCGGCGCCGCCGCGGGCGTCGCCGTCGAGCTTCGTCATCACCGCGCCCGTGAGCGGCACCCCGTCCGCGAAGGCGGAAGCGCTCCTCACCGCGTCCTGGCCGGTCATCGCGTCGCAGACGAACAGGGTCTCGCAGGGGTCGACGCGGTCCACCAGAGCCCGCAGCGCCGCCATCTCTTCCGCATCCACGTGGAGCCTGCCCGCCGTGTCGATGATCAGCGTGTCGAAACCGCCCTCGCGCGCCGCGCCGAGCGCCCGATCGGCAAACGCCTCCAGCTTCTCCCCAGCCTGCGGCTCCAGCACCGTCGTGTCCGCCGCTTCGCCGACCTGCCTGAGCTGCTCCACCGCCGCCGCCCGCCGCAGGTCCGCAGCGGCCAGAACCGGGTTCCGGCCCTGGCCTCGCAGCCGCAGGGCCAGCTTGCCCGCGGTCGTCGTCTTGCCGGAGCCCTGCAGGCCGCAGAGCACGACCACGGCCGGACGCCCCTCGAGCTGGAGCTCGCTCCCCGGCTCCCCGAGCACGGCGACCAGCTCGCCCCGCACGATACGGACCATGTGCTGATCGGGGGTCAGACTCTTCAGCACCCGATCTCCCAGCGCCTGTTCCTGCACCCGCGCGACAAAGGAACGCACGACCCGGACGTGAACGTCGGCCTCGAGCAGGGCGAGGCGGATCTGGCGCACGGCGCGCCGAACGTCGTCCTCGGAGACGCGGCCCTCCGAGCGCAGGGACTGGAAGACCCCCTCGAGCTTGTCCTTGAGACCTTCGAACATCAGGAGAGTCTCGCCGCGCGCCGGCGAGCGAGCGAAACCAGCGCCGGCAGCAGGGTGATCGAGACCAGGGCCGTCGCCGCGGCGCCGAGGATGGCGACGTAGCCCATCGAGCGCAGGCCCGGATAGTGCGACAGGGCGAGCGATCCGAAGCCGACGCTGGTCGAGACGGCGGCGAGCACGATCGCCTTGCCGGTCTCGCCCAGGGACTCGACCAGGCGTTCACCCTGAAGCGCCTCGGGGCCGAAGCCGACCTCGCGCCAGCGATGGACCATGTGCACCCCGTAGTCGACGCCGATGCCGATGATCATCGTGACGACGAAGATGTTGAAGAAGTTCATGTCCTCTCCGATCAACACCATGATCCCGAGCATCCAGACGACCCCGACGCACAGCGGCAGCAGGGACAGCAGGGTGCTCGCCAGCCAGCGGTAGTCCAGGAACAGAAGCAGCGCGACGAGAACGAGACCGATGATCGAGGCCGTCACTGCATCGACGCGAATCGCGTTCCGGAGCCGTTCGCCGACGACGTTCACGCCCGTGACCTCCGCCTGCGGACCCAGTCGTTCGGCCAGTTCGACCGCCCCGGGGGGCGCGCTGCGGCGACCCTCGCCGGGCGGCGGGTAAAGGTAGACGACCAACTTGGTTTCGCCCTCGTCCCCGCTCAGGTACCGGTCCAGTCTCCGTTCGACGACCGGCGAGCGGCGGAGCGAGGCCGCGGTCACCGGCTCGCGATTGGCCCCGGCGTCCGCCAGCAGATCGATCCCGCGGCGGAAGGGCGCCGCGCGCAGTCCCTCTTCCGTGGCATAGCGCTCGAACAGCTCGTGCAGACGCTCCCTGTCGAGCAGTTCGCGGTGACGATCCAGCCAGTCGTGCCCCGCCGCCTGGTTGGCCGGCGAGGGAATCAGGCTGCCGATCCCGTCCGTCCGGGCCAGGATCCCGCGGTCCACCAGTTCCTGGGCTCCCTCCTCGGCGCGGATGGAAAGCTCGAGGGCGTCCTCCTCCGTCGCAGCCGAGAGAACGATCATCGTGTAGCGCAGTCCGGACCCGAAGTAGGCGGCCACTTCCTCCTCGACCTGGATGCCCGGATTCCCCTCCGGTCGAAGCTCCCTGATCGCGTCCTCGAACTCGAGACGCGGGGCAAGGGCGCCGGTGGCCGCGGTGACCGCCGCGCAGGCGCAGATCACGAAGACCGGCCGCTCGAAGCTCCAGCGGACCAGACGGCGAGCGCCGAGACCGTGCAGAACGAGTCTCGGCATCCGTCCGCCGGTCCGGCGATGATCCTCTCGCCATGCCAGCATCGCCGGCAGCAGCACGAGCACCGAGACCATGCAGAAGAGGATGCCGGTGCCGGTCAGGAGCCCCATCTGCCGCAGGCCCACGAAGTCGGTCACCATGAAGGCGTAGAAGGTCGCCGCCGTCGTGATCGCCCCGGTCCAGACCGCTCGGCCCGACGAACCGCTCATCGCCACCAGGGCTGCTCCCAGGCCTGCCCCGCGGCGCCGCTCCTCGACGTAGCGTCCGTAGGAAACGATGACGAAGTCGATCCCCAGACCGACCAGCAGGGCCGCGAAACCGCTGGTCAGCGCGTTCAGCTCGCCGAGCACGGTGCCGGCGAAACCGAAGGCAAGCACCAGCCCGAAGGCGAGCGGCACGAAGGCATAGACGATCAGCCCCACACGCCGGAACGCCAGGGCGAACAGAAGGAGCACGCCGGCCAGGGAGGTCGCCATGTTCGACGCCAGCCCGGTGACGATCGTGCCCGCGTCCGAGACGGCGGTCACGTAGGTGCCGCCGAGAGCCACCTCCGGCGGAGGCAGCGGTTCGCCGTCCCCCTCCTCGCCGGCGATCTCCGGCCAGCGGGACAGAAGGTCGGCCGTCGACTCGTCGATCGCCGCCAGCAACCGCCGGCCGAACTCGACCTCCTGGGCCGGCTGCGCGGGGCGGGCGATCAGGAGCGCCCGCGACTGGTCGGTCGAGAGAAAGTAGCCCGAGGTCCAGTCGACGTTGACGCCGCCGCGAGCGAGTGAGAACTGATCCACCAGGACCTCATGGATGTCCAGCGGGTCGAGCAGCATCAGGTCCCGCAGCACCAGCGCCTGAGGGGAAGAGAGGCTCCGGCGCAACTCGGCGATCTGGAGCCTGAGGCCGTCGTCCGTCAACCGGCGCGCCACTTCCTCCCGGCCCTCCTCGTCGAGGTAAACGAAGGCATGGGCAGAGAAGAGTTCGAACAACTCCAGCAACTCGCCGAGGTCGTACTCGACGTAGTCGATCTCCTCGAGCTCTTCCATCGACGATCCGAGCTCGTCGACGAAGGACAGGTAGGGGTCGAGCGGCTGACCCTCCGGCAGGCGGACCAAGACCAGCAGGTAGTCGAGGCTGCCGAAGTCATCGATCGTCGACCGGAAGGTCGTCACCACCGGATCGTCGTCCGGCAGCAGGTTCAGGACCTCGGTGTCGAACTGGAGCGTCGTCGCGGACAAGACGCAGAGCACGACCAGCAGCGCCGCGACGACGAACACCGCTCGATACCGCCGCCGGGCGAAGGCGGCCACCGCGGCCAGGGCGCGCTCGATCAAGATCGGTCGCCGAAGGCCATCAGCACGGTGCGGCCGTTGCGCACGAAGTACTCGACGCCGGAGTAGACCGTCGCGGCCAGGGCCACCCACAGCGAGAGCGGCGCCAGCAGGTTCAGGGCGCCCAACTGGCCCGAGATGATCAGCAGCGAGATGGCGACGATCTGGGTCGTCGTCTTGACCTTGCCGGCAAAGCTCGCCGCAAGCACGACGTTCTGCGCCGCGGCGAGCGACCGCAGCGACGAGACCGCGAACTCCCTCGCGATGACGACGACCACCATCCACGCCGGCGCCAGACCGAGGCCTACGAGCGCGATGAACGCGGCCGACGTCAGGATCTTGTCCGCCGCCGGGTCGAGCAGCTTGCCCAGCGCGGTCACCTGCTTGCGGCGCCGCGCGAGGAACCCGTCCAGGAAGTCCGTCAGCGACGCGATCAGGAACAGGCCCAGACCGTAGAACTCCCAGCCGTCGATGTTCGTCAACAGGACCACGACCAGCAGCGGGACGATCAGGATGCGGCTGAGCGTCAACGCGTTCGGCAGGTTCAGGCCGGCGCGAAGGGACGGCGCCGCCGGCAGCGGCCGGTCGGTTTCGCGCTCGCTCGCCATTCCGGTTTCCGTTCGGGCTTAGCTCAAGCTCTCTTCGAGGTACCGCTCGGCGGCCGCGAAGGCCGGCAGCAGGTTCTCGGCCCGGCCCCCCGCCTGGGCGAAGTCACGGCGGCCGCCGCCGCTGCCCGAGATCGCGGAACCCATCGCGCGGGCGACCGCCGCGGCGTCGACCCGATCCTGGAGGTCCCTGGTCACCGAGGCGACGAGCTTCACCTTGCCCTCGTCCCGCGCGCCCAGCACGACGACCCCCGAGCCGAGTCGACTCCGGAGCACGTCGGCCAGACTGCGCAGTTCACCGACGTTCGAGGCGGGCACTTCGCGCAGGACGACGTCGACGCCCCCGATCGAGCGGGCTTCGCCGTCACCGGATTGTCCCCGCTCCGCCTTGCCGTCGCCGGCCAGTAGCCCGAGGCGGAGCTGGGAGAGCTCCTTCTCCGCGGCCCGCAAGCGCTCCTTGAGCGCCCGCACCTCCGCCGCGGCCTCGTCTCCCGACGCGCCGAGTTCCGCCTCCAGCGCGCCCAGCAGGTGGGCCTGGCTCCGGTGCAGGCGGTCGGCGCGGTCGCCCGCGAGCGCCTCGATGCGGCGCACCCCCGCGGCCACGCCGCGCTCCCCGACCAGAGTCACCGCGCCGATCTCGCCCGTGTTTAGAACGTGACAGCCACCGCAGAGTTCGAGACTGAACCCGGGGACCTCGACCGTCCGGACCCGGTCACCGTACTTCTCGCCGAACAGTGCCATCGCTCCGGCTGCCACCGCCTCGTCGTAGGAGCGCTCGCCGATCGTAAGCGGCACCGCGCGCCGCACCCACTCGTTCACCGTGTCCTCGATCGCCTGGTGCTGCTCTTCCGTCACCGGAGCGCCGTGGGTGAAGTCGAAGCGCAGCCGGTCCGGATGGACCAGGGAGCCAGCCTGGCGCACTCCCGCGCCCAGATGCTGGCGCAGAGCGGCATGCAGGAGGTGGGTCGCGGTGTGGTGGCGCTGGGCCGACTCCCTGCGTTCGCGGTCGACCTCGAGCTCGACCCGTGCGTCCTCCTCGAGTTCACCATCGACGACCTCGATTCGATGCACGATGCGGCCGCCGTCGCGGAAGGTATCGAGAACCCGCGCCTTGCCGCCGTTCCACTCCACCAGACCCACGTCTCCGACCTGTCCTCCGGCCTCCGCGTAGAACGGGGTGCGGTCGAACACGACGAAGCCCTCGGCGGTCACCTGACGGGCCGGTTCGCCGTCGCCGGACGCGATGGCAACGGTTCGCGCCTCCGTTTCCAGATCGCTGTACCCGACGAACGGGGACTCGACGCGCGGACCCAGACCCGAGAACTCGAACCGGGCCGGCATGACGGCCGCCGTCACCCGCCGCGACCGCTCCCGCTGCTCGGCAAGCGCCGCCTCGAAGCCGGCCTCGTCGATCCTGAACTGCTCCTCCTCGGCGATCTCCCGCACCGTCTCGATCGGCAGGCCGAACGTGTCGTAGAGACGGAACGTCGCCTCGCCGTCGAGCACGGAACGGCCCTCGGCCCGCGCCTCCTCGATCGCCTGCTGGACCTTGCCGGCCCCGACCGCGACCGTCTCCAGGAACCGGTTCTCCTCGGCCGTGATCGTCGCCGACGACGGCTCGCGGGCCTTCTCGAGCTCCGCGTAGTGACCGGCGAAGGCCTCTTCGAGCGACGGCAGCAGCGACGCCATGAACGGCTCCTCGAAGCCGAGCTTCATGCCGTGGCGAGAGGCCCGGCGGAGGAGGCGCCGCAACACGTAGCCGCGGCCCTCGTTGCTCGGCAGCACCCCGTCGGCGAGAAGGAAGCCGACCGCACGCAGGTGGTCGGCGACTACCCGCATCGACACGTCCGAGTCCGGATCGCGGCCGTACTCGCTCCCCGCCGCTCCGGCCACAGCATCCAGGATCGAGCCGAACAGGTCCGTGTCGTAGTTGGAGTCCACCCCCTGGAGTACCGCCGCCACCCGCTCCAGGCCGGCGCCGGTGTCGATCGAGGGGTCGGGTAGCGGCTCGCTCCGGCCATCTTCGTGGCGCTCGAACTGCATGAAGACCAGGTTCCAGATCTCGAGATAGCGCCCCGAACCCTCTCCCTCGTCCCAGCCCACCTCGGGAAGGTCCGGCGCCGTGTCGACGAAGATCTCGCTGCACGGGCCGCAGGGGCCGGTGTCGCCCATGGCCCAGAAGTTGTCCTTCTCACCGCAGCGCAGCACCCGCTCGGGCGGCAGGCCGGAGATCCGCAACCACAGGTCCTCGGCCTCGTCGTCCTGCTCGAACACCGTGGCGAAGAGGTGCTCCGGCTTGAGGCCCCAGGGCCCGGTCACCAGTTCCCAGGCCGAAGCGATCGCCTCTTCCTTGAAGTAGTCGCCGAAGGAGAAGTTCCCCAGCATCTCGAAGAACGTGTGATGGCGGGGACTCGGCCCGACGTTCTCCAGGTCGTTGTGCTTTCCCGACACCCGAAGACACTTCTGGGAGGTCACCGCGCGGGGCGAATCCGGCTGCTCCAGCCCGAGGAAGTAGTTCTTGAACTGGACCATGCCGGCGTTCGTGAACAGCAGGGTCGGGTCGTCACGCGGGACCAGCGGCGAACTCGCCACCTCCGCGTGCCCGCGGCCGGCGTAGAAGTCGATGAAGCTGCGCCTGATATCCCGACTCAACATGAGTTGTGACTCCGCACCCGTGCCTCCCCGGCCGCGTCATCGGCCGAGTCGAACAGGACGGCGCCAATAGTACGGGGAGCGAAGCCGCGACGCTCGAGGTGCCGGGCCAGGGCGGCGGCGTCGCGCGACGGATGGGACGAGCGCCAGCGCGCGGCCACCGACCCCGCCCGCTCCAGTTCGTCCTCGTCGCCCACGTGCTCGAGGGCGGCACCGGCCGCCGAAGGGTCGGCCCCCCGCCGCCTCAGGTCGAGTTCGAGCCGCCGCCGGCCGTAGCCGCGGCGCTGAAGCGAGCGCACGAGCATGTTGGCGGCCTCCTGCTCGTTCAGGAAGCCGCCCGCGGTCAGACGTTCCATCGCTCCTTCGATTTCCACGTCCGGATAGCCGCGGCGGGCAAGCTTCATCCGCAGTTCGGCTGCGAAGTGCATCCGCCGCGCGAGCAGGTCCAGTCCCCTGTCGTAGGCCGACCTGGGGTTCCGCTCCCGTTTCGATCTGGACTTCCGCACCTGGTCCTCCGTTGGTCCGGAGACTAGCGCCGTCACGACCCGCAGAGAGCCACGGCGACCGCGGCGACCGCCGCGGTCTCGGTCCGCAGGACGCGCGGGCCAAGCCCGGCCAGAGTCGCTCCCCGGTCAGTGAACCACGCGATCTCCGCTTCGCTGAAGCCCCCTTCCGGGCCGATCACGAGGGTCCGGGCAGCGCTGACCGCTGAACGTGCTGTCCCGGCGCTCGGATGGAGCACGGTCGCTCCCGCAAGGTCACCGGCTTCCTCCAGCGGGACCGGCGCGCCGATCCGCGGCAGCCAGGCGCCTCCGCTCTGTTCCAGCGCGGACTTGGCGACCCGCCTCTGCCGGTCGAGAGCGCGCGCTGTGAAGGCGCGGCTCGTGCGCTCCGAGACGAACCACTGCAGCTTTCTCACTCCGAGTTCGGTCGCCTTCTCCACCAGCCACACCGCCCGCTCGGGACGCACCACCGAGACGAGCAGCGTCAGGCGCCGGGCCGGCTCGAAGGTCGGGGCCGGTCCCTCGAGGTCCAGCCGTGCCCGTTCGGCCTCCACACCGCCGACGACCGACCAGCGGGCGCCACCCCGACCGTCGACGAGCCGCACCCGGTCACCCACCTTGAGGCGACGCGCCCGGAACAGGTGCCGGTAGTCGTCCCCCTCGATCTCGACCGCGTCGCGGTCGAGATCGTCGCCGGCGACCAGCAGGTGGATCATGGGCCGCTCCAGCTCAGGCCTCGGACGTCCTCTTGCCCTCGCCCGCCCCGGGCCTGCCCTTCTGGCCGGATCCCGAGAAGAAGGCCACGACCCGATCGAACACGCTCCGCGCCTCGCGAATCGTGGCGCCGCTGTCCTCGTCCAGCTCGGCCAGGGCGCGCAGATGTTCGAGTTCCCGTTCCGACAGATCCCTGGGCGCCGGCACCTGGAGCAGCACTTCGACGATGTGATCTCCACGTCCACGGCCGTCGACGCGGGGAATGCCCTGGGACCTGAGAACGAAGGTGGACCCGTGCGTCGTAGCCGGCGGCACCTCCAGGCTCGAGGTGCCGTGGAGCGTTTCGACTTCCATCGCGCAGCCGAGCACCGCCTGTGGGAAGCGTATGCTGACCGAACTCAGCACATCCGTGCCGCGGCGCACGAAGCGCTCGTGCGGTGCGACCTCGATCACGACGTAGAGATCTCCCGGCGGGCCGCCCTGGCGACCGTGCTCGCCCTCGCCCGGGAGGCGCAGCCGGGAACCTGTATCCACGCCGGCCGGAACGCGGACCTGGATCGAGCGCTGCCGCTCGGTCAACCCCCGACCCCTGCAGCCCGTGCAGGGATCCCGGATCACCGTGCCCGCGCCCCGGCAGTCGGGACACGTACGCGCCACCGAGAAGAAGCCCTGGCTGTACTGGACCTGGCCGCGGCCGGCGCAGACGCGGCAGGCGGTCGGACCCGATCCCGGCGCCGCGCCGCTCCCGCCGCAGGTGTCGCAGTGCTCCAGCCGCGGAATGCGCAGCTTGGGTTCCGTGCCGAAGGCCGCCTCCTCGAAGGACAGGCGTAGGTCGTACCGCAGGTCCGCTCCGGACCGCCGGCGCGTGCGGCCGGCCCGGTTTCCGAAGATGTCGCCGAAGCCGAAGACGTCGCCGAGGATGTCCGAGAAGTCGGCGAAGATCGTCGGATCGAACCCGCCGCCCGACGGCGACGCCTGGTGGCCGAAGCGGTCGTAACGGCGCCGTTTCTCCGCATCGGAGAGCACGGCGTACGCCTCTGCCGCCTCCTTGAACTTCTCCTCCGCGGCGCCGTCGTCCGGATTCCGGTCCGGGTGGTAGCGCACAGCCAGCTTGCGATACGCCGACTTGATCTCCTGCAGGTTGGCGGAGCGCTCGAGGCCCAGGACCTCGTAGTAGTCACGCGGCATGGTGGCCTATGCGCCGCCGCCCGCGGCGTCCGACTCGGCCGCGGGGCCGTCCGGCGCGTCGATTCCATCCGGCGGCGCGCCCTCCGGAGCCACCGGGGCAGCCGGCATCGCGACCCGGACCATGGCCGCGCGCAGCAGCGCCGACCGCATCGTGTAACCCCTCTGCAGTTCCTGAACAACCGTGGGCTCGTCGACGTCGGCGCTCTCCTCCCGCGCGACTGCCTCGTGGAGATTGGGATCGAAGACGGCGTTCAGGCTCTCCACCGGTTCGACATCGAAGCGGCGCAGGAGATCCCCCATCTGCCGGCGGATCATCTCCACGCCGGCGCGGAAGTCGTCGGCCGCGGCTTCGGACCCAAGCGCCCGATCGAGATTGTCGACCACCTCCAGGAACTCCCGCAGCGGGGCGGACAGGTAGCTCGTCCGCAACTGCTGGCGCTCGCGGTCCATCCGCTTGCGCTGGTTGTCCAGGTCGGCCAGAGCCCGCAGCAGCCGCTCCCGGGTCGCCGACAGCTCTTCCTGGAGCTGGTCAAGGGCGCCGGGCGGAGCGCCGTCCTCCCCCGCCACCGACTCAAGCAGTTGGCCCTCGGCGGACGCACCGGCTTCCGCCTCGCTGCTCTCCTGTGCGGGAACCTGACTCTCAGGTCCCTCCTTCGGCTCAACTGTCATGCCTCACGCTCCGGTTACAAGCCGCCGGCCAGGACCTCGGACAGACGTTCACCCAGGTAGTTCACCAGCGGCACCATGCGCGGGTACTCCATGCGCGCCGGCCCCACCACCGCGATCGATCCGCTGACCCCGTCTCCGGCACGGTAGCCGCGGACGACGAGGCCGAAACCGAGTTCCTCTGTCAGCCGCGAATCCTGGCCAAGCACCACGCGCACGCCATCCGCGTCCAGACAGCGGTTCAGCAGGCCGGCCAGGCGGGCGCGCTCCGCGAACATCTGGAACATGCCTTCGATCCGGGCCATGTTCGGCGACGCATCGAACAGGCTGTGCGTTCCGTCGACGACGAGAGAGGGCGCGTGGCCCATGTTCATTCCGTCCCGGGCAAGTTCGATCGCACGGCGCAGCATCTCGTCGAGACGGGCCCGCTCGTCGCTCATCATGCGCAGCAGTTCCTCGCGGATCTCGAACAGGCTCCGCCCGGCGTAGTTCTCCGTCAGGTAGTTCGAGATGCGCACAAGCTCTTCGCGCGGAATCAGTTCGTCCGTGACGACCAGCTTGTTCTCCACGAACCCGTTCTCCGCCACGACCACGCAGAGCATCTTGCGGCCGCTCAGCGGCACGAACTCGATCGCCCTCATCACCGCGGCGCCGAGAGCGGGGGTGAGCACGACGCCCACGTGGTGGGAGAGCTGGGAAAGCAGCTTGGAGGTCTCCTCGGTCAACTCCTTTCCGGTGCCCCTCGCGGTCTGCAGCCGATCGTCGATCAACCGGCGATCGTCGTCGCTGACCTTCTCGGCCGGCATCAGGTCGTCGATGAAGAGATGAAAGCCGGCCTCGGTCGGCAGCCGGCCCGCCGAAACGTGGGGCTGGCGCAGGTATCCCATGTCCTCCAGATCGGCCATCACGTTGCGGATCGTGGCCGCGGACAGCTGAATCTGCCGGTCCTTCGCGACCCGACGGGAAGACACGGGTTCGCCGGACGACAGGTACGTCGCGATCACCTCGCGCAGGATCTCCCGGTCGCGCTCGCTGAGTTGGTCGCCGACGCGGCTCATAGGCCCCGCATGTTACAACGGGGAGGCGCCCTTGTTGGTAGTTTTCGGGCGCCGCTAGCGGCGCGCCGCAGCGCGACGCAGGCCCGGAGTTCGGCCCGTCCGTCCGCACCATGAGATGTCCGTTCTGCTCCGCCAACCACGACCGCGTGGTCGATTCGCGCGACGTCCGTGGAGGCGAGACGGTCAGGCGCCGCCGGGAGTGCCTGAGCTGCCACCGCAGGTTCACGTCCTACGAGCAGATCGAGAACATCGCCTACCGGGTCGTCAAGTCGGACGGCAGCCGGCAGGAGTTCGACCGGCAGAAGCTCCTGGCCGGCCTGCTCAAGGCTTGCGAGAAGCGGCCCGTGGCGCTGCCGGCACTCGAGGAGATCGTGGACCAGGCCGAAGCCATGCTCCACCGGAAGGAGGATCGCGAGATCGCCACCAGCGAGCTGGGGAACTTCGTGATCGACCGCCTGAGGACCCTCGACCAGGTCGCCTACGTCCGCTTCGCCTCCGTCTATCGGAAGTTCGAGGACGTGGACGCCTTCATGGCCGAACTCCGCTCGCTCCTCGAGGCTTCGCGCAAGGACTGACCCACCGCGGACCGGTCCGAAAACGTGCGCCGGCCGCCCCGCCGGCTGGTACCGTGAGGGCATGGCCGAGACCCTGAACCACGGGCAGTCCGACGTCATCTCGCTGCCCGACGTGCTGCCCGTCCTGCCGCTCAAGGACTCGGTCATCTTCCCCTACATCATCCTGCCCCTCTCGATCAGCCGTGACCGCAGCCTGCTGGCGGTCGAGGACGCGCTGAGTGGCGACCGGATCATCCTTCTCGCGCCCCAGCGCGACGGCACGATCGAAGAGCCGGGGCAGGACGATCTCGACGAGATCGGCACGGCCGCATCGATCATGCGCATGCTGAAGCTGCCGGACGGCCGGGTGCGGATCCTGATCCAGGGCCTGGCCCGGGCCCGGCTGAAGCACCTGAGCCAGACCGACCCCTTTCTGCGAGCCCGCGTGGTCGAAGTCGACGAAGACGAGGACGATCAGAACCGGCTCGAGGCGGAGGCCCTGGTCCGCAGCGTCAAGGAGGGCCTGGAGACCGCGGTCAACCTGGGCAAGGACATCTCCTCCGAGGTCATGGTGATCGCGGCCAATCTCGACCGCCCCGGCCGGCTCGCCGATCTGGCCGCCAGCAACCTGGGCCTCAAGCCGGCGAAAGCCCGCACCGTCCTCGCGACGATCCCGCCACTTGCACGGCTGCGTCGGGTCGGCGACCTGCTGACCCAGGAAATCGAGCTGCTCAGCATGCAGCAGCGGATCTCGGCGCAGGCCAGAAGCGAGATGGACCGGAGCCAGCGCGAGTACTTCCTGCGCCAGCAACTCAGGGCCATTCTGGACGAACTCGGGGAGGGCGACGACGTTCACGGCGACATCGACCGCTACCTCCACGCGGTCGACGAACATGGCCTGACCGAGGAGGCCGCCACCGAGGTCGAGCGCCAGGTCCGGCGGCTCGAGCGCAGCTCTCCCGACAGCGCCGAGAACGCGACGATCCGTGGCCACCTGGACTGGCTGACGGGACTCCCGTGGTCCACCGTGAGCGAGGACAGCATCGACCTCGACCATGCCCGCGCCGTCCTCGACGAAGACCACTACGATCTCGACCGCATCAAGGAGCGGGTCCTCGAGTACCTGGCGGTGAGGCGCCTCAAGCCGGACGCCAAGGGACCGATTCTCTGCCTGGTCGGCCCTCCCGGCGTCGGCAAGACGTCGCTCGGCCGCTCCGTCGCGCGCGCCATCGGCCGCAAGTTCGTGCGGATCTCCCTCGGCGGCGTCCGCGACGAGGGCGAGATCCGGGGCCACCGGCGCACCTACGTCGGTTCCCTGCCGGGGCGCATCATCCAGGGACTCAACCAGGCCGGAACCAGCAACCCCGTCTTCATGCTGGACGAGATCGACAAGCTGGGCAGCGACTACCGGGGCGACCCGGCGGCAGCCCTGCTCGAGGTCCTGGACCCCGAACAGAACTCCACGTTCAGGGACCACTACCTCGGCGTCGACTACGACCTGTCGCGGGTGCTCTTCATCGCCACGGCGAATCTGCTCGAACCCATTCAGCCCGCGTTTCTCGATCGACTCGAGGTGCTTCGCCTATCGGGCTACACCGAGGACGAGAAGGTGCTGATCGCACGGCGCCACCTGATTCCGAAGGCGACCGAGGAGCATGGTCTGACCGAAGAGGCCCTGGGAATCACCTCCGCCGCACTGCGCGGCCTGATCCGCGGCTACACGAAGGAAGCGGGCGTGCGTAATCTCGAACGCGAGATCGCAACCCTGTGCCGCAAGGCCGCGGTGCGCGCGGCGCGCGGGGACGATCGCAAGCTGCGGGTCACCCCCGCCAGGCTCAAGGGTCTGCTGGGCCAGCCGCGGCACTACAGCGAGGAGTTGCTCGACCGCGACCGGATCGGCGTGGCGACCGGACTCGCGTGGACCGCGGCCGGCGGCGACCTGATGCTGATCGAAGTAGCGGCCTCCCGGGGCAAGGGCAAGCTGGTCCTCACCGGTCAACTGGGCGAAGTGATGAAGGAATCGGCCCAGGCCGCGCTGAGCTGCGCGCGAGCCGCGAGTTCCGAGGGGTCGGGGGGTTCGCGTTCCGACTTCCTGCGACGGAACGATCTCCACATTCACGTCCCGGCCGGATCGGTTCCGAAGGACGGTCCGTCGGCCGGCATCACGATTGCCGCGGCCATCGTGTCCGTCCAGACCGGCCAGGCCCTCGATCACCGGATCGCCATGACGGGGGAGATCACGCTCAGGGGCGAGGTCCTTCCGGTCGGCGGTCTGAAGGAGAAGCTCCTCGCCGCGCGGGGCGCGGGGATTCGCAAGGTGATCCTGCCCGAGCGGAACCGCCGGGACCTCTCCGAGATCCCGGCAGCGGTCACCCGCGGCCTGGAACTGGTCTTCGTCGACCATTTCGATCAGGTTCTCGAAGCCGCGCTGCGCGACCCGGAGCATCGGCAGTCATGGCCGGCCGCGAAGACCGGCTGACCGCCTGGCTCGCGAACCTCGCCGGCTCGGGGGATCGGATCGGCGACGACGCGGCGCTGCTCGAGATCGGCGAGCGGCAACTTGCCCTGAGCGTCGACACCCAGCGAGCGAATGTCCACATTCCAACCGATCTCGATCCGGCGGCCGCGGCGCGGCGGCTGCTCGCGGTCAGCCTCTCCGACCTCGCCGCCACCGGCGCCGAACCGCGCTGGGCGCTCCTCGCGCTCGGCCTCGACGACGAGCAGAGCGCGCGACGCTTCCTGGCGGCACTCGTTCGACGCAGCCGCCGCTACGGAATCGAGTTGATCGGCGGGGACACCGCCCGCTCCTCGTCACCGGGCCACCTGGACGCCAGCCTGACCGTGATCGGAGAAGTACCGCGAGGCAGCCATCCCCTGACCCGTGGTGCCGCCCGTGCCGGCGACGAACTCTGGGTCGGCGGCGCGGTCGGCGAGTCCGGGCTGGGGCTCGAACTGGTCAGACGGGGCGCCCGGATCGCCGGGCGCAAGGCGCGGCTGCCGGAAGGACTTCCACCGGATCTAGCCCGCACAGCCAGCCGGGTCGTGCGCCGGCACCTGGAACCTCGACCACAGCTCGAACTCGGACTGATCCTCGGCAGGCGATCTCCGACCGGAGCAGCCATCGACATCTCGGACGGCCTCGCGGTCGACGCCGGGCGGCTCTGCCTCGCGAGCGACGTCGGCTGCGTGTTCGAAGAGCCGGCGATCGCTCCACGCGCCGACGCCGGCCGGCTGGCCGCACACCTCGGCCTGGACCCGCTCGACCTCGTCCTGGGCGGCGGCGAGGACTACGTCCTCCTGTTCACGCTGCCGGCCAACGCGACCTTCAAGCACCCCGGCTGCCGGCGAATCGGCCACGTCTCAAGCAGGCCCGGCATGGGCCTGCTGAGACGGGACGGAAGCCTCGACCCCCTCTCCCAGGAGGGCTGGGATCACCTGGCCTGAGGGCTAGCGGTCGGCTCTGAGCGTGATCGTGATCGGCTGCTCCAGCTTCTTCAGCACCTGACTGACCTGGGCCTCGAGCGCTGCCAGGCGGGCCTCGACGCTGCTCGCCGCCGCGGCCGGCGCGGCCTTTCTCCGCGGCCGGGCCTTCCGCGCCTTCCGCCTCTTCGCCGGCGCCGCTGCCTCGACCTTCATCTTCGGTTTCCGACCCCGCTTGCTCTTGGACCGGATCTCACGGAACACATCCACCGCTTCCGGGTGGTAGCGGCGCTTCCTGCCCTCGCCCTCGTGCGGAATCCGGTCCCCATGCAACTTCATGTAGCGCTGCAGGGTCGGGCCCGAGATCCCGGTCTGCTGCCGAATCGCGGTCAGCGTCAGAAGCTTCGGTGCCGGTGCGCTTGGGGGAGCGGCCTTGGCGCGCGCCTTCCGCCGCCTTGCCGGCGCCTTGGCCTTCGGGGCAGCCTTTGCCTTGGGTTTCCGGCCCGGCCTGCTCTCCGCCCGAAGCTGCCGGAAGACCGCGACCGAATCCGGATGGTAACGGCGTTTGCGGCCCTCACCCTCATGCGGAATCCGATCACCGAACAACTTCACGTACCGTTGCAGGGTCGGATAGGAGATGCCGGTCTGCTTGCCGATACTCGAAAGGGTCAGCAGGCCGGTCCCGGACGCGGCAGTCTTCGCGGGCTTCCTGGCACCCCGCTTGCGACCGCCACCGCGGCGTTTCGAGACCCGTTCCTTCTTCAACTGGTTGAACACCTTGACGGCCCCGACCGTGTATCGCTGCTTTCGTCCTTCGCCCTCCGACGGGATTCGATCCTGGTACAGCTTCTTGTAGCGCTGCGCCGTCGCCATCGAGACGTTCGACCGGCGAGCCACCTCACCCAATGTCAAGAGCTTCTTCCTTCCAGCAGCCGCTGCACTCACTTCAGCACCCCCTCATGTCGAGCTTCGTTACTTGTCCGCTGTTCCCTCTCAGGGAACGACGATCCGTCTCCGCTCGACCATAGCAGAACATCACGGCGAACCCGTGTCGCATCGACGAATCCCTCTCCTTTCGATTCTGCAGATCTTCAGGAAAGAGGAAACGGCAGCAAACGGCGCGCGAACCTAGCAAGAGAAACCGGGGTCCGCTACGGATCGTAGTTCAGCTTTCTCACCAGGTAGGACAATGCCTGGCGACTCAGGCCCAGGGAGCGCGCTGCACGCGCCTGATTCCCGTCGGCGTCGGCAAGCGCCTTGCGGATCAGTTCTCGGCGATACCGTTCCAGTTTTCGGTGATAGCTGGTACTTTCCGCCTTGGGAGCGCGCCCCGCTTCCTTCCGAAGTCCCAGCATCTTCGCCGTGATCACCGGGTGTTCGGCCAGCGCCACCGCGCTCTCGATCGCGTTTCTAAGCTCTCGGACGTTGCCAGGCCAACGGTACTCCCGGATCTTCTTCCTGGCGCGTTCGCTGAATCTCAGCCTCTCGCGGTCGGTGCTGAACGCTTCGAGAAAGTGATCCGCGAGCAACATCACATCGTCGCCGCGATCACGCAGTGCCGGCGCGTCGACATTCGCCACCCGGATCCGGTAGTAGAGATCCTCTCTGAACTCACCGGCCTCAACCATCGCCAGGAGATCGCGATGGGTCGCCGTAACGAGACGAAAGTCCAAGCGACGCGTCTGGCTCTCACCGATACGACGCATCTCACCTTCCTGCAGGAGACGCAGGAGCATCCCCTGCGCCGCCTTTGGCAGTTCCGCAACTTCATCAAGAAACACCGTGCCACCGTCTCCGCTCTCGAAGACACCGATCCGCTCGCTGTCGGCACCGGTGAACGAACCTTTCGTATGTCCGAACAGATCCGACAGCAGCAAACCTTCGGGAAGGGCGGCGCAGTTCACCGCCATCCACGGCCCCGAGGCCCGCGCACTCGATTCGTGAAGTTGCCGCGCAAGCATTTCCTTGCCAGTACCCGACTCGCCCAGTATCAGCACGGGCAGATCGTGCACCGCCAGCTTCTCGACCCGCTCCTGCGCCGCCAGCAGCACCTTGCTGCGACCGATCATTTCGCCCACCGTCACATTCCTCGCCTCTCCCAACTCCAGGACGTGACGGGGGCGACGCGACGCCGTCCGGGTCGCAACTACTGCCAACAGGGCGCGGGCCGGTTCGTCGATACGGTCCGCGCTCAGTACGAGTCGGCCGGCGGGCGCGCCGATCGAGAACTGCTCCGAGCCGCCGGGTCCCGCCAGCAGAACCTCGGTCGGCTCCTCCTCCCCACCGACATCGGGCGACTCGTAGAGTGCGATGCGCGCCTCGGGATGACCGGCCGAGGACAGCAACGAATGAAATGTCCCCGGCGCTAGCTCTTCCACGTCCAGGAAGGAGCGAAGAGCTCTCCAGGGGCCCAACCGGGCGCTGTCCACTCGCTGCGCGAGGGCCTCGGCGCCGGTTTCTGACAGCGTCTGCACCGCCTCCCCGAGCAGCCTGGACGGTACAGCGACTCCCAGACAGACGAGATCATGGATCGCCATGGCTGAACGGAAAGCCCCCTGCGCTTCGAGCCGGCGCCAATCGTCGTCGCTTGGGGCCCGGCTCTCGCCGACCGCCTGCCACAACCCCTCGCAAGCGGCGCGTGCACCAGCAGCGCGTGCCTCCTCCGGCAGCCCGGCAAGAAGAAGCACTGGCGGCAGCTCGTCGCCGCCAAACCGTCGCCGGGCCGAGCGGTCCCCAAACGGCAGCGGAAGCGCTGCCAGGAGTTCCTCTCTAGCCTCCTCGCTGCGACCCAGGTGAACCAGGGCGCGGGCCGACAGCAGGCCGAGCGACCGCCGCCGACCTCCTTGCAACTGCCGTTTCCGCAACTCGTCCCGGACCGACTTGCACGATTCCAGGGCCGCACTCCAACGGCCCCATGTCAGGTTCAGCCGCGCCTCGAGTTGCCGTGCTTCGATGGTCCCGGCGGCGCTACCGGCCATCAGGCTCGCGCGGCGCAGGCTGTCGATCGTTTCCGGGACGCCGTCGAGCCGGCCGCCGCGCATCCGCGCCTCCGCCAGGCTGCCGTGCGCCGCGGCCCTCGCGGCGGGTCCGTCGCAGTGCCGGAAGAGCCTTACGGCAACGCGTGCGGCGCGTTCCGCGCCGGTGTCATCGTCCATTGAGAGCCGAAGGATCGCCAACTCGTTCCAGAGACTGGCCCGGTCGTAAACCGGAAGCTGTCTCCGAAACAGCTTGAGCGCCGTCGCCAGGACCTGAGCGGCTTCTTCGAAGCCGCCGCCGTCCATGGCGAGACGGGCCCGGGCCAGGCACGACCCCCAGTCTTCCGGCTTCTTGGTCCGGTCCATCAAGGAGGCCACCTCTTCGCCCGCACCGACCTCTCGCAGCGCCAGCGCAGCGAGCGCAAGCCACCGATCGGCAAGGGGACCGACCGCGGCCTCGCGGGCCCGCTCCGCCCAGGCTCTGAGCCCTGCCGAGCGACCCACCGCCGCATGGATCCTGATCGCCTCCTCGCACTGCTGGAGCTTTGCCGCACGGTCGAGACGGCGGTCCTCGAGCGCGCTCAGAGTGCGGCGAGCCGCCACGAGCCGACCCATCCTCACCTGACCCTTGAGACGGATCAGGACGTCTTCGGTCCGGTCAGAACGCTCCACCAGCGCGAGGGCGGCTTCGAACTGCCCGGCATCGAGCAGTGCTCTCGCCAACGCGCTCCGCTCTGACCGCTCGGTCGGCGGCTCCCGCCGGGCCTCGTCCACCGCTCGGCGCCAATCACCCTGGGCGATCCAGTCGATTGGCCCGCCCGAAGCCCTGTCGCCCAGCCAATGGTCCAGTGCCTCGCCGCCGCCGAGAACGAGAAGCAGCCGTTCGAGGTCGGCCCCGGCAACACGCAACAGCGAGCGCCGCCACCTGGAATGGCCGACGACCACAACTTCTTCGCCCCGTCCGTACTCGTGGACGCCAACCAGCGACCGCCTTGCCGTTCCGTACTCGTCTCCCCACAGAAAGGGAGCGTGATCCAGAATGTCCGCGACCAAGCGATTCGCGGGGAGCGGTAGCAGGAGGTCGCACCAACCCGCGACCACGGGTCGGAGCGCCGCCCTCACCGAGCTCCGGCCGACCATGTCCTCGCTGCCGAACAGCAACGAGGCGAACTGCCTCAGTACGGTCTGGGGAAAGCGACCGTCCCGCCCCTTCCGTACCATGCCCGTCTCGATGCGCAGCACCCCGCGCCCATCGACGACGACTCCGGTCCAGGACGGCAAACGCCACCCGGCGATCTGCAGATGGGCGAGCAACGCAGCACCCTGAAGTAGCAGACCGGCCCGTTGCCGATCGTTCAGCCTGCTCTCGGAGAGACCGACGGCGTCGACATCGTCCGGAACGGCTTCCAGAGCCTGGTGACGGATACGCAGAGTCGCAGTCATCGTGTAATTCCCTCAAGGTCGGTCCAGAAGCCGGGATAGGACTTGGCAACCACCTCCGGGCGCCGAATCGAGAGTCCTCCCCGGCGGAGGCCCACGAGCGCCATACTCATCGCGATGCGGTGGTCGTCGTACGTATCGACCGCGACGCGCGAAGAACCGGGGGCCGCGGAAAGATCGGGACTCCCCTCGATGCGCAGGCCGTGCGGCAGCTCTTCGACCGAGGCGCCCGCCCGCCGAAGCTCGGTTCCGATCGCGGCCAGCCGGTCGCTCTCCTTGATCCTCAGGTGCGCCACGTTGCGGATCGTCGTCTCGCCGTCCGCGAAGGCGGCGAGCGCGGCGAGGGTCGGCACCTGGTCGGGCATCCCGGAGAGGTCGCAGTCGAGCGCGCCCAGGGAGCCCCCGCCCTCGACTTCGATCGCCTCCGGCGTCATCCGCACCCGGGCGCCCATCCGCTCGAGGATCCCCAGGAAGGCGCGGTCCCCCTGGGTCGAGGCCGCGGCCAGTCCCCGGAGCCGCACGCGGCCGCCGCACAGCGCGGCCGCCGCCGCGGGATAGGCCGCCGCGGAGTCGTCGCCGGCGACGCGGTAGTGACCTCCCGGCGCCTCCGGCCGGTGAGGTTCGACCCGGAACTCGCGCGCGCCGCCAGCGCATGCGGACCCTACGGAGGAAGCGAAATCGGCCATGACCTGAAGAGTTGTGTCCACATAGGGACTAGAGACGAGAAACGGCGCGAGAAGCTGGATCGGCCCCTCCGCCCGCAGGCCCGCCATCAGCAGGGCCGACACGTACTGGCTCGACTCTCCGGCGTCGATTTCGATCCGGCCGCCGTTGAGAGAGCCCCCGCGGACCCGCACCGGGGCGCAGCCCGGTCGGCCGACTTCGTCGATCCTCGCGCCGAGTCCGCGGAGCGCTCGCAGAAGCGGACCCACCGGTCGTTCGCGGAGTCGGGGCGACCCGTCGAGGATCCAGTCGCCCGGTGTCACCGCGCAGCTCGCGACCAGGAACCGCAGCAGGGTGCCGGCGCTCCGGCAGTCCAGTCGCACCGGCCCATCGGGCGGGCCACCTCGCGGTGGTTCGACCCGCACTCCGCCGCAGGAGACGCGCTCGAGCCGCCACCCCATGCGCTCCAGGACGTCCGAGAACGCGGCGATGTCGTCGGCTTCGAGCAGGTTCTGGATCGTCGCCGGCCGCCGTCCGACGAGCGCCAGGTTGAGCGCCCGATGCGAGATGCTCTTCGAGCCCGGAGGCTCGACGACTCCCTCCACGCGGCCGGCGCGCCGTACCGGATAGGGATCCGGCAGGGTTTCGTTCATCCCAGCCACAGCAACTCCCTGTCGTCGTACCAGGCATTCGCGATCCGCACTTCTCCGCCGCCGACGGCCCACTGCCGCGCGGCGTGGAAGTGGCCGAGCAGGAGCACGTCGTACCCCTCGGCGAGACGGCGGGCGGCGTAACTCCGGATCGCCCCCTCCGGAATCCGGCTCTTGTGCTCCAGGTTGGTACCGGAGAGCCCCCGCTCGGTCGAGGTCACGAGCCGGCGGCCGAACGCAACCGGCAACCGGAAGGCCAGCCATCGGCTGATCGGGTTCTTCGACAACCTGCGCCAGCAGAGATAGCGCCAGTCGTGACGATTCAACCCATCGCCGTGCACCGCGAGATACGTCAGGCCGCCGGCCTCGAAGCGAACCTCCAGGCCGTAGTCGTCGAAGAGATCGCCGTACGCGCCACGGGCGACGAAGAAGTCGCGGTTTCCCTCCACGTAGGAAACCCGGATGCCGCGGCTCCTCAGATCACGGATCACGGACGCGAGCAGCCTCACCTCGGGTGTCTCGAAACGGCGCGAGCCGATCCAGAGGTGGAACAGGTCGCCGAGAAACAGCACCCGGGCGCAGCGCCCGGTCTCGAGCGCCCGGAGCTGTTCGGCCAGTTCTTCCCCGCTCCCCCCGGGACCGCCCAGGTGGGCATCGGCGACCACAGCGACACGCATCCGACAGCTCTGGCTCTAGACGATCGTCAGGGTCGGTCGAGAGGAGGCGAGCTCCACGAGCCGCCGCTCAACCGCCACGACGATGTCCTGGAAGATGCCCGTATGCGGCCCGTCGGGCGCCGAGACGACGATCGGTACACCGGCGTCGCTGCCCCGCACCAGCGCGCCGTCGAGCGGAATCGCCCCAAGGACTTCGCAGCCGAGCAGCTCCGCCGTGCGCTCGACGCCTCCCCGCTTGAAGATGTCGGTCGCCTCTCCGCAGTGCGGACAGACGAAGGTGGACATGTTCTCGATCATTCCCAGCACCGGAACCTCGACCTTGCGGAACATGGCCAGGCCCTTGCGGGCGTCGATCAGGGCGACGTCCTGGGGCGTCGAGACGATCACGGCCCCGGAAAGGGGCAGTTTCTGCGAGAGCGTGAGCGCCGCGTCGCCGGTGCCGGGCGGCAGGTCGAGCAGCAGGTAGTCGAGTTCGCCCCAGTCCACGTCGCCCAGCAGTTGGCCGAGCGCCTTCATCACCATCGGCCCGCGCCAGATGACCGGCGTGTCCGGATCGAGGAGGAAGCCGAGCGACATGACGCGCACGCCGTGCCGCTCGAAGGGCTGGATCTTGCCGTCAACTATCTCGGGCCGGCGATCGATGCCGAACATCAGCGGGATGGAAGGACCGTAGATGTCCGCGTCGAGTAGTCCGACCCGCAGCCCGGCCGCCGCCATCGCCGCGCTCAGGTTCGTCGCCACGGTCGACTTGCCGACGCCTCCCTTCCCGCTCGCGACCGCCACGACGTGGGAGACCCCCGGCAGGAGGGACGGATCCCTCGCCGTCGCCGGAGCCGGGGCCGTCGCCACTTCCAGCGAAACCTGCACGTTCGAGACGCCCTCGAGCGAGCCCACCGCGTCGACGATGCGCTGCCGGATCTCCGTGGCGGCGTCGGGGTCGCGGGTCGGCACCCGCAGATCGACGACCACGTCGCCGCCGCTCACCCCCACCCGCTGCACGAAACCGAACGAGACGATGTCCCTCTTCATACCGGGAAAGGTGATCGTCCGCAGGCACTCGCGAACCCTGGTCTCAACCGCTTCAGCCATCGCCTTCTCCCGCCGTTTCGAGGCCCGCCAATCGGCCGACGCACCGCTCGACGTCCCCCATGAACGTACGCCGCCCCTTCACGCCGACGCTGGCGGGATCCATCACCTCGCCGAACAGCAACTCGACCCTGGCCGGACGCACCGCCAGCTCGCCCTTGCGCCGGATGCGCCCCGTGCCGCGGATGCCGATCGGAGCGATCGGCGCCCGCCCCTTGAGGGCCAGCAGGAATCCGCCGCGCTGAAACGGCCTCATCCTGGGCCCGGAACTCCGCGTCTCCTCGGGGAACACGACCAGGGAGACGTTCGAGGCCAGCAACTTGCCGGCGGCGGCGAACGCCTCCGCGGCGCGGCTGCGATCCTCGCGATCCACCGGCACGAAGCCCGCCGCCTTGAGTCCCCAGCCGAATCCCGGCACCCGAAACAGGCTGCGCTTCGTCAGGAAGCGCACCGGCGACTCCAGAATCGCGAGCAGGGCCGCCACGTCGTACAGGCTCCTGTGGTTCGCCATGTACACCAGCGGACGGCCCTCGGTTGCCGCGCGCCAGGCCGCGTGGTCGCCCCCCGCGTAGTCCAGGCGCAGGCGGACTCCGCTTGTCATGAGCAACCCCCGGGCCCACCACCGCGCCACCACTCCGGCCCAGTCACGGCCTGGCAGCCACGAGGCGACGGCCGCGGCAACTCCCATCAGGGCGCTGCCGAACGCGAGGTAGAGGTTGCCGGTCACGGTCGCTACCGCCACCGCCCAGGCTCCGTGTTGCCGCCCATCCCGTCCTTCCGGCGCTTTCGCCGTAGACTTGCTGCGTTGCGTGCTGCGGCGCAAGTTGGGGCTCGGATTCGACAAGGTTCTGCTCAGCGCTGTCAGGAGGGGAAGCTAACACCTAGCACGCGCCGCGAGCACGACACACGAAGAGGTTGCCCCGCGGATTGATGCAACAGGCTGCACCCAGGATTCTGCTCGATTATGGGGCCCCGCTACGCCATGTCGGCAACCTCTCAATGCTCGCCGGCCGCGGTCTGACGGCTCTCGTCAGACCGCCGTACGAGTTCCGGTCATGGCTTCATCAGATGGAACATCTCGGCGTCAGTTCCCTCGGAGTCGCCGCGGTCACCACTCTGTTCACGGGCATGGTCCTGGCGCTGCAGACCGCGTACAGCCTGCCTGAGCTGGGGGTCAAGTACTACATCGGAAGCGTGGTTTCGAAGTCGCTGACCCGGGAACTCGGACCGGTCCTCGTCGCCCTGATCGTCGGCGGTCGGATCGGATCCGGCATGACCGCGGAACTGGGCACGATGAAGGTCACCGAGCAGATCGACGCGATGCGCTCCATGGCGGCCGATCCGGTCAAGAAGCTGGTTGTGCCGAAGCTTGCCGCCAGCCTGATCATGCTCCCCGTTCTCACGATTCTGGGCGATTTCCTGGGCATCCTCGGCGGCCTGTTCATCGCCACGAACCAGTTGAACCTGTCCTACGGCCTCTACACGAACGACGTCCTGCAGGCGCTGACGCTGGGAGACGTCCTGAACGGTCTCGGCAAGTCGGTGTTCTTCGCCCTGTTCATCGCGATCATCGGCTGCTACAACGGCCTGACGGCGAGCGGCGGTGCCGAAGGAGTGGGGCGTGCCACCACGAGAACCGTCGTCTGGGCATCCATCATGGTGCTCGTATCTGACTTTTTTCTGACGAAGCTGTTCCATGTCCTTTCCTGAGCAGCCGGCGCACCCCAACCGCGACGAAGTGCTCTATGCCGTCCGCGGGCTCTGCCGCCGTTTCGGCGACCGGACCGTCCTCGACGACCTGAGTTTCGACGTCATGCGCGGCGAATGCCTGGTCGTCCTCGGACGTTCCGGTTCCGGCAAGAGCCTCACCCTGAGGCAGCTCAACGGACTCGACGAGGCCGAAGCAGGCAGCGTGCTGTTCGAAGGAACCGATCTCGTCCAGTTGACCGAGCGCCAGTTGTACCCGCTGCGGCGGCGGATCGCGATGCTGTTCCAGTCGGCGGCCCTCTTCGACTCGATCGACGTGCTGGAGAACGTCGCCTTCCCGCTCCGCGAGCACGGCAGGCTGAGCGACGGCGAGATCCGTCAACGCGTCGCGGGCTCCCTGGCATGGGTAGGCCTGTCCGGGATCGAGGACCGCATGCCGGCGGCCCTGTCGGGCGGGATGAAGAAACGGGTCGCTCTCGCTCGCTCCCTGGTCCAGGAGCCCGAAGTCGTTCTCTTCGACGAACCCACGGCGGGCCTCGATCCCGTCACCTCGGCGACGATCGCCGAGCTGATCCGAAGCACCCAGGCCGAGTTCGGAACCACCTCGGTGGTCGTCACCCACGACCTGCGGCTCGCGCGCGAGGTGGGCGACCGCGTCGCTCTCCTGGATGGCGGCCGGTTCTGCTTCATCGGCACGTGGGAGCAGGCCGAGCAAAGCACGGATCCGGCGCTCAGAGCGTTCCTGGAAGGTCGACAACCGCCCTCGGAGGAGGACATCGATGCAGCGTGACTCGAACACAGCCAAGGTGGGCCTGACGGTGCTCGCGGCGCTCGTCGTCCTGGCCGCCTTCATCCTCGCCATCGGCGACCAGAGTTTTCTGTTCCGGGCCAGCAACACGTACCGCATCATGTTCCCGAGCGCCGCCGGCCTGCTGGAGGACAACCCGGTTCAGTTGAACGGCGTGACGGTCGGCAAGGTGGACCGCATCTTGCTGAGCGAGCGGCCGGACAGCGAGATGCTGGAAGTGCGGATCAGCGTCGAACGCCGGTACGCCAACCGGCTACGCCACGACTCCTTGGCCCGGATCAAGACGCTGGGACTGCTCGGCGACAAGTACGTCGAGATCACGTCGGGCTCCCCCGACGCGCCCCGCATCAACCCCGGCGAGGAGATTCCCGCCGCCCTGCCCACTGACGTCGACGACCTGATCGCCAGCGGCGCGGATGTGGTCGACTACGTCGTCTCGACCGCGCAGTCCCTGTCGACCATCCTCGCGCGCATGGAGCGCGGCGAGGGGCTGCTTGGCGAGCTCGTCGCCGGACGCGAGGACAAGCGGATCACCGACACGGTGATCCACACGCTGGAATCGATCGATCGCCTGACCACCCAGGTGGAGGCAGGCGAGGGCGTGCTCGGCCGCCTCTTGACCGACGAGGAGATGGGGGACCAGCTCGCCTCGTCCCTGGACAACATCGACGAAACCCTGGCCCTGCTGCGCGAGGGCGACGGTTTGGCGCCGGCCCTGCTCCGCGACGGTGAACTCAAGACCCGTTTCGAGTCGACTCTGGCCGAGACGGAGATCGCCGCGGCCGACCTGCGCGCCATCGCCGCCGACCTGCGGGACGCCGACGGACTGCTGCCGCGGCTGCTGACCGACGAGGAACTGAGCGAATCGCTGACGACCGAGGTGGAGGAACTCCTGGGGAGGCTGAACTCGACGCTCGAGCAGGTCGCCGAAGGCGACGGCACGGCGGCCAGGCTGATCAACGATCCCGCGATCTACCAGGCGCTCGACGACCTCGTCGTCGGCATCAACGAATCGAGGCTGCTGCGCTGGCTGGTCCGCAACCGCCAGAAGGCGGGGATCAAGAAGCGCTACCGCGAGGCGCAGGACGAGGAAAGCCGATGATCGTCTGCGCCCGCTGCAACAAGGAGCGCGAAGCGCTGGGCGATCCGCCGCTCCCCGGTTCCCTCGGCGAAGAGATCGGCCTCCGCGTCTGCGCCGGCTGCTGGGACGAATGGATGGCGATGGAGATCAAGGTGATCAACGAGCTGCGCCTGAACTTCATGGACCCCGACGCGCAGGCGACGCTCTCCCGCCACATGAAGGACTTCCTCTTCCCGGCCGAAGCCGACCCTGCCGGGCGACTCGACTTCGACTCGATCGGCGAACCGGCCTAGAGCAGGTCCGCGACCGCGGTCTCGACTTCGCCGTTGTTCGGGAAGCGGCCGAGTTGCTTCTTCGAGAACACCGGACGGCCGTCCAGGGCGACCTCGAACACGCCGCCGCTGCCGTCCACGAGTTCCGAGTCGAGGTCGAACCGCTCCTTCAACTGAGCCGCCAGACCGGCGGCTCGGGGGCGGTAGTTTCACATCACGCAGTATTCGATGGTGACTCGGCTCATCTGGATTCCCGTTCGGTGGTTGTCTTGAGCGGCCTACGGTAGCATGCCGCGATGCGTGTTCTGGAGCCGGTGGAGTCGCTTGCGACCCAGGAGCAGAGACAGCAGGAGGCCGCGATCCGTGTTCCGGACGAGCAGCGGGTGGAGCGCCTTGCGAAGCACGTTCGGGACATGCTCGTCGAACTCGGGCTCGACCTGGACGAGCCGAACCTGCGCACCACCCACGAGCGGGTGGCGCGGATGTACCTGGAGATGTTCCGGGGCCTGGATCAGGGTTCGAAGCCGCGGGTCACGACCTTTCCGAACGAGGAGAACTACCGGGCGATGGTCATGGAGAAGGACATCCCGTTCTACTCCATGTGTTCGCATCACCTGGTGCCCTTCTACGGGCACGCGCATATCGCCTACGTGCCCGGCGACAAGATCCTGGGGCTGTCCAAGTTCGCGCGGATTCTCGAGTTCTACGCCAAGCGGCCGCAGCTCCAGGAGCGCCTCACCGAGCAGGTGGTCAGCTTCCTCGAAGAGGAGCTCCGGCCGCGCGGCGCGATGGTCGTGATCGAAGCCCGGCATCTCTGCGTGGAGATGCGGGGCGTCGAGAAGTCCGGCGCGATGACCGTGACGTCCGCTCTCCGGGGCATCTTCCACGAACGGCCGATCCGGGAAGAGTTCCTGGATCTCCTGAAGGGTCGTTGACGGTGCGGCGCACGGCGGCCCTGGTCCTGGCCCTGGTGGGCGCGGCCTCGGCGGCGGTGGCTGCCGAGAGCCTCGAGCGGCTTCATCCGGACGACCTGATCAACCCCTTCCTGGGGCCCACTTACACGCGCTGGATGGTGGGCCCGGTCGGCCAGCTCGCCGACGAGGAGGAACGGACCCTCTTCCTGCTGCTCGAATCGAACGAGGAGGCGGCAGCCTTCATCGAAGAGTTCTGGAGCCGAAGAGACGGCAAGCTGAAGCGGCAGTTCGAGCTGCGTGCCGCCGAGGCCGACAAACGCTACTCGGAATCCGGCCTCCTCGGCCGTCGAACGGACCGCGGCATGGTCTACGTCCTGTTCGGCGACCCCGACAAGACGGAGTGGGAGGAGCACCGCGACATCGATGACCCGCACATCGAACTCTGGACGTATCCCAAGGGCGCGGCCAAGGGTCTGAACGGCAAGAAGCCGTCGCGCCGGTACCGCTTCGCCCGTGACGGCGACGTGATGCGGCTGTTCTCCAACGACCCGAACGACCCGAACAATCGCCGTCGCCGGATGATCCGCCGGATCAGGGAACCGCCCCGCCGCCCCTGGCGGTAGCGGCGCCGGACCCAGGGCCGGACGCTACGATTCGGGCCGTGCCCGGTACCTTCTCGCTTCGCCTCGACAAGGAGGACTTCAAGTTCTCCGCGGCGCACTTCACCGTCTTCGGGGAAACGGAGGCGGAGACGCTTCACGGTCACAACTACCGCGTGACGGTGGAACTGAGCGGCTCCGACCTCGACGACCTGGACTTCCTCGTACCCGCCGCCGCCACGAAGCGGGATGTTCGCGCTGAATGCGCCGCCCTGGATGAGAAGGTCCTGCTGCCGGCAGGCTGCCCGCACGTCGAAGTCGTAGAGCACGGCGCCACGGTGACGGCGGTACTGGGAGCCCGGCGCTACCAGTTTCCGCCCGCCGAAGTCGTCCTGCTGCCCGTCGCTAACGTCACGGTCGAGGCGCTCGCGCGATTTCTCTGGCAGCGTCTCCGGGATCGATGGGAGCACCTTCGAGATCGGATCCGTGTCGTTGAGGTCACCGTGACCGAGACTCCCGGGCAGGGCGCCAGCTACCGGTGCAGTCTGTAGCTGGCCGGCCGCCGACTCCTCGACGGTGCACCGTGGGTGACGGGGTAGTCGGCCCAAAATCGCCTAACTGTCACACAGACGTGCCATCTGCTCACACCAGGCTCACACGGCATGGCTACGCTGAGCGCCAATGCCAAGCCGCTCGTTTCGGTGGCGTCCGCGCCAAGCTCTGGTCTGGTGGACCGGTGGCAAGGACTCGGCATGGGCGCTGTATCTGCTACAGCAGGATCCTGCCTGGGACGTGCTCGGTCTCATCGCGCCGGTGAGCGAGATGAACGGTCGCGTCCTCCTTCACGGCGTGCGCAGCGAGATGCTGGAGCAGCAGGCGGCCGCGCTGGGGCTACCGCTGCAGTTGGTTCCGGTCGACTGGACCACTTCGCAGCGCGAGCGTGAAGCCGCCTATCAACGGGCCCTGAGCGCTGCTCGGGCGGAAGGCCTGGAGTTCGTCGTATTCGGCGATCTCTCGTCGCAAGAACGTCGTGAGCGCCAGTCGTTGGGAGTCGGGCGGATCGGGATGGAGGCGATCTTTCCCCTCTGGCGCCGGGATTCTCGCGAGCATGCGAAGGAGCTGGCGGCCGCCGGGGTGTCCTCCTGGGTGTGCTCGGTCGATACGGGAGCCGCTCCCGCTGAACTCGCTGGCAAACGCTACGACGAAGTCTTCGTGGACGCCCTGCCGAAGGCCGTGGACCCTGTGGGCGAGAACAACGAGTTCCACACGTTCGTGGAGTGGGCACCGGGTTGGCACCGGCGGGTCCCGGTGGCCGCCACCCGGCGGATCGAGGTCTACGACTTCGCATTCGCGGAGATGGAGCTCGTGGACCAGGACGAGCGCCCAACCGGTGATGCTGGTGCCGTGAATACACTCCCGGACGGCGCCGACCCCTTCAGCTACTTCGACCGGCTGGCCCGGGTCCGCCGCTACGTGGACGAACACCTCGCTGAAGACCTGGACGGCAACTCCGTGGCCGACGTCGCGGCGATGTCACCAGGGGGCTTTTCGAGATACCTCCGGCAGCACGTCGGCACGACGTTCGTCGTCTGGTTGGCCCACCGCCGGGTCGAACGAGCCTGCCGCCTGCTGCAGGAGCACAACGACGCTGTCGGCCAGATCGGCTACTCCGTGGGATTCCACAACGAACGGACCTTTCGCCGGGTCTTCCATGACCATGTGGGCTGCAGTCCGTCGGAGTATCGGAAGCGGTGGCTCGAGAAGAGGGTGCCCGCCGAGCCGGCTTCGGACCTCCGGCTCTAGCCTAGTCGGGCACGAGAAACCGCCACCGGCACCGGCTCTTTTGCCCCTAACGGGGCTGTCTGCTGGCAAACAGCGCGCCGTCTTTGCACAGAACAGCCTTGTAGTTCCTCTCGGCCACTCCCTCTGGGCGAACTGTGGGCGTTACTTCTACCCGTACAGCCTTTGCTCCGTTCCGCAGATAGGACATTCTCACCGGAACCCCAGGGCCTGCAGATCGAGCGAAGAACTCCAACACGTCGCTGTGGCTCTTGAATCGCACTTCGACGCCGTTCACGGTATCCAGGATGTCGCCAGCTCTGACGCCACCCAGAAAAGCAGGTGCTTGAGGAACCACATGCTCCACATGAACCTGCCCGGTGTCAGGATCAACCGCAAAGCCGACACCCATGTAGCCGACCTCTTCTCCAACGGGGACGCCTTGGCCGACCTCTGCCGCTATCAACGGGGAAACGATCACCACGACCAAGACAGACAACAGCCACTCTCGCATTTCCTTCTCCTCTTTGTCTCTACCGGAACAGCCTGTTCTCACTCCAGGCCGTTACCTCGCCAGCCGTGCAAGCGTCAGCAGACAGACAGTACGTCCACCTGCCTGGGGCCAGCTCGTTCACCACGTACTCGTCATCTTCCACGCGAATCTGCCATGAACCGTTGACTGTAAGGAGGTGGTCCGTACTCCACTGAACACCACCGGGCGACACGATCGATCCGCTGCTTGTACGGGGCACCCTCAGGCTGCCCCGCAGATTCTGAAGCTCCACCTGAATCGGACCCTGATTCAAGTCGAACCGCCAAGCGACCATCCCCATCCCGCGCTTGCGGACCACGACGTCCATCGCACGGCTCTCGAGTGGTAGCCATAACTCGACCGTTCCATCCGCTCTCGTGTTTCCTACGCTGATCGCGCGACTCAAGCCAACCGGCTTCGCCAGCACATGGGCGCTGTCCACCGGAACGCCGCCGAACGATCGAACCGACATGGTGACGCGCTGTTGTTCCTCCAGGCGCAGGTCAACTGGTGTCACTTTGCGGGACTCGCCGACCCTCGCAGTGACCCCACGTGTTCGAAGCTCGCGACCTCCGATCGTAGCGAGTGCCTCAACCTTGTAGGCCCCCTCGGGAACTCCTATGACCCGATACTCGCCTTCAGCGTCTGACGTGGCCCGCCAAAGGCCGGGCACGACGCGAGTGCCACCTTCGCTCTCCGACTCAAGCGGTATGACGGTGATCCGGGCCCCCAGAACCCGTTCAGATGCTCCGCTTGTCCGGTCCGTCCGCAACACACGACCCTCGATTCCTCCCGCTGGCAACTCGATTTCCACACGGGCCACACCGTCGTTGTCCGCTTCGACTTCGAAGAAGCCTGCCTCCACGACGGAATCCAGCACAACGCGATCCCATCCGCCTTCGCACGGCTTGCAGTCCGGCGATGGACTGACCTCCACGAACCAGTCTCCCCTGCGGGGCAACCAGCCTTCGAAGAAACCGCCTTCAGCGCTGCGCATCGCGGTCCTCTCCCGGCCCGAGGCACCGCCGAACCAGACGACCACGCCCTCGAGAGGTTCGTCGCCCCGCCGAATCTCCCCTACCACCGGTATCGCGTCCATTTCGACGATGACACGGTCGGAGCCACGGAACTCGATCGGCTCGCGAGCCAGGCGGTTGCCCATTTCGTCGCCGATCTGAAGCTCCCAGGAGCCTGGCGAAAGGCCGCTCCAGGTCCATTCGCCGGCGTCGTGAGACCCGGCTTCCAGCGTGCGGCCCCGCCGATAAACGGAGCCGTCTTCCGCGCGCGTGACGCCTTGCAGCTCCATGGTCAGGGCCTCCGTCTCCACGAAGAATGGCGTTGCGAGCGCCACGACCAGCCGAGTGTCCGCGGGCGAATAGAGGTCTCCAAGATCGACAGTGTCATGCAGAGAACCAATCGCGACTGTCCAGGTCTCGCTGGACCCGATCCGACGCAGTTCGTACTCTCCGGGCTGAAGTCCGCCGAACCCGAAGGACCCGAAGCTGTCTGTCCAGGCCGAACGAGAGAAGGTCTGGTACCCGTACTTGCTCCGCAAGGCGAAGCGGCTCGCCTCGTTTCTCTCGTCGTCCAGGAAACGTCCGACAAGCGAACCGCCTCGAACCGCCTCGACCAAGGTAGGCGTCATGCCCGCTGCAACGCTCACGTCCGATTGCCGGAACGGGACGAACGGGCCGAGCAGGACTTCGAGGGCCGCAACAGGGCCCAGGGCAAAGGGACAGAGCACGGCTACCGCCACCTCTTCCGGGGCTCGCTCAAGCTGGCAGCTGCCCCGATGGATGCCCGGATCCAGAAGCGCTCCCGCGGCCTTCGAGCCGCGGCTGACCCCGCCCAGGATGACCACGTCGCGGGCGTCCAGCTCGTCGATGCCGCGGTCGGCTCCGGCCAGCTCGAGACGAACCATGCCGGCGGGAGCCAGAACCAGGTTCAACTCTGTTTGATCCGTAGAGACAAGGGTACGGGGTCCCCACCATCCATCCGCAGTGGCTGACACTTCCCAAGTCTGGCCGACTGCGGGCAAGGGAACCTCGGCAAGCAGATCTGCCACGGCGCCTTCGGTTTCGGCTGAAGCGGATGCAAGGTGCGTCCCCGTCGCGGCCTCCAGGAAGCCCACCCGGACCTCGGCTGGAAATCGGGTATCTACTGCCCCCAGCACGTCTACGCGAAGCTTCACCCTCGCGGTCTCGGGTTGCTGGCCATGGAGTGCCTCCGCAACCGGGAGAGCGAGCGTCACCGCAACAGCGCCAACGCCCGCAGACCAGCGATCCCTAGAGATGAGGAAACGCCGGCTTCGCTGGCTGAAGAGACTCAGCATCAATACTCCGGCGCTCCAAAGTTGCATTCCGGAGCTAACTCCTCCTCACAGCGGATCGTCCTGCTTCCGTCCGGGTGGACAATGATCGTCCTGAAACATCTGACGCCCGCACTGGCGCTACCCGAAGGGCACCAACCATCATCCGAGCACGATCCACACGTGGCGAAGGCTGGCGCACCGCCCCACAGCAGCGCGAAGAACAGTACGCTCAGCAACGTGCCTCGAAGTAGTCTCTTCATCCCCAATACTCCTTTCCTGGAATCAATGGTCGGGCAAACAGCGCCCGTATGGAACGTGTTCCGCCCGTGGTCGGGACTCAAGACGTGGGGTCGTGGTCCGACTCAGCCAACGAACACATCCAAGAGGCTAACCAAGGAACCGCCAAGAAACCGGACACGTAGTAGCCAATTCCGGCCAGTTAGCGTCAGAACCGGCCAGATCCGAACATCAGGTCGCCTAATGGCCACTCCTGTCGATGGCGCCGGATCAAGAGGAAGCCGGTTGAGCGGCGGTAGAGGCCGACGCGCCAGCTGCTATCCCGGCTTCAGCAACGCCTCAGCAACTGCACGACCGTCTCCAGGTGGGCGGTCTGCGGGAAGATGTCGAAGAAGGTGATCGACTCCAGGTCGAACTTGCGGGTCAGTTCGCCGAGGTCGCGCGCCAGGGTCGCCGGATCGCAGGACACGTAGGTCAGGCGCGCCGGCGCGGCGCGCAGCAGGGCCCGACGGACCTTGCCGGGCAGGCCGACGCGGGGAGGGTCGACCAGCACCCGGTCGAGTCCGTCTTCCAGGCCCTCGCCGCCGGCGTGGCCGTCGACCCAGCTCTCGACCGCGGCCCGCTCGATCCCGCAGTGGCGCAGGCCGTTCAGCCGCAGGTTGTTTCGTGCGTAGCGGGCCGCGACCGACTCGCCTTCGACTGCCGTGACCGAGGCGTAGCGGTCGGCCAACCCGACCGTGAAGAAACCGACACCGGCGTAGAGGTCGACCGCCGTCTCCCCGCCGAAGGAACCGACGGCCGTCCGCGCCAGGGACTCGAGCAGCCCCCCATGGGCCTGGAAGAAGGTGCGCGCGTCGTAGGTCAGGCGATGCCCCAGCACCTCGACTTCCAGGGCGCCGCCCGCCTGCCCGGTCAGGGGGGGCGCCGCGACCACCTGGGCGTCTTCTTCCAGGCCATCGGTGGCCAGGCTAAGGCGGCCCGGCAAAGAACGCCCGGCTTGCGCCGCGTCGTCGAGCATCCGTGGCAGCTCGGCCAGCCGCGCTTCGAGCGCCGGCGCCAGCACCGGGCAACGGTCGACGCGGACCAGGTCGCGGCTACGACGGCGGCGGAAGCCGACGCCGGTCGACCCGTCCGCATCCTGTTCGACGTGGACCTGCGCCCGAAGGCGATAGCCCCACTGCCGATCCGCGACCGGTTCTCCGATGTCGCACCTGGCGAGCTGAGCCGGATCGATGCCGCCCAGCCGGCGCAGCGTCTCCAGGGCGGCGGCCGCCTTGAGTCCGGGCTGCGCGTCGTCGCGGATGTGCTGAAGCTGGCAGCCGCCGCAGCGCTCGTAGAACGGACACGGAGCTTCCCGCCGAAGCGGACCCGCCGCGATCACCCGCTCGATCTCGGCGCGGGCGTAGTTCGGCCGGCGCTCGGTGATCCGCGCCAGGACCATGTCGCCCGGCGCCGTCCGCGGCACGAAGATCGGCAGGCCACGCCAACGCGCCAGACCGTCCCCGCCCAGCACGACTTTCTCGATGCCCAGCTCGAGGCGGCTCACTCCGGCCAGCGCGGCAAGCGTCTCCAGGCGTTCAGCCGAGAGGGACTTCCGGCGAGTCGGCCGCATCGCCGTTTTCCCTGTCTCCGACGGGAACCTACTCAGCCTGACCGCCGGTATGGCGCCGGCCGTGAGCCCAGGTCGGATCCCGGCGCGCGAACTCGTCCAGTTCGCTCGGGACCTCCACCAGCGTGCGGCTCAGCTCCGGATTGCATACGTCGTTCTCGCACTCGTAGACGTACACGTTCCAGTCATCCCGCCGCCGGTACGCGCACAGAGTCTGGTACGTGTCGCAGTGCCCGCACTTGATCGAGAGGTTGCGGATGTTGATCACGGCGCGGACCGGCCTCCTCGAACGCGGCAGCGCCTCCGGCCTCAGCCGGAGAGGGCGGCGCGCGCTTCCTCGATCGCGTTGCGCACGACGCTGGCGCCGGTGAGGCCGATCGAGATGTAGGAGACCTCCCCGAGCGGGTTCAGCACCAGGAGGGTCGGCAGGGCGTACAACTCCGCGGTCTGCATCACCTCCGCCTCCGGGTCGAGCAGAACCGGATAGCCGAACGGCTTCTCGTCGACGTGCTTCTGGACGGTCTCCAGGTCCTCGCCGCTGTTCAGGGCCAGGAACGTGACCCCCTGATCGGCGTACTCGGCATGCAGCTTCTCCAGGATCCTGGCCTGGACGTCGCATGGCTTGCACCAGGTCGCCCAGACGTCGATCACGACGACCTCGCCGCGCAGATCGGGCGGGCCCAGGCTTCCTCCCTCCAGCGTATCGAGCTGGAAGCTCGTCAGGATCGGGTCGAGCCCGGCGACCTCAGGCGGCTCGGGCACCGTGGCCAGGTTCCACGCCAGAAAGCCGAGAAGCACGACGAACAGGGCGCCGAGCGCGGCGAGCCCCGCGAGCAGTCCGATCGCCAGTCGTCTGGTCACGCGGGCAGCTTAGCAGCGCTCGCCGCCGCCGGAACCGACCGCTACGGCTATCAACTGCAGCCGCTGGTGGAACCGCAGTTCATGCACTTGTAGCAACTGCCGTTGCGCACCATGATCGATCCGCAGTCGTGGCAGGACGGGGCGTCCTGCTGCAACAGGAACGTGACCGGGGCCAGTTGGCCGCCGCCGTCCGCCGCCGTCTCTTCCGCCGCGGCGCCGTTCGCTTTCCCGGCGTCCCTGCTCTCCGCGCGCGGGTCCGCGCGGTGGATCACTCCGGCGACCTCCTGCGCCTCGGGCGACAGGAACTTCGACGCCAGCCACCTGAAGATGTAGTCCATGACGGACTTCGCCATCGGGATCTCGGGGTTGTTCGTGAATCCCGAGGGCTCGAAGCGGCTGTGCGTGAACTTGTCGACCAGGATCTGGAGCGGCACGCCGTACTGGAGCGCCACCGACACGGCCTGGGCGAACGAGTCCATCAGGCCGGAGATGGTCGACCCTTCCTTCGCCATGAGCAGGAAGATCTCGCCCGGCTGACCGTCCTCGTACAGGCCGACGGTGACGAAGCCCTCGTGGCCATTGATCGAGAACTTGTGGGTCAGCGCGCGCCGCTCGTCGGGCAGGCGCCGGCGGGTGATGCCGGCCGCGATCCGGGCGTCCACCGCCGCCTGCAGGTCGTCGCCGTCCGAAGGCTCGTCGCTCGTGGTCGACAGCGGCTGCGACCGCTTGCAGCCGTCCCGGTAGATCGCCACCGCCTTCAGACCCAGCTTCCAGCCTTCGATGTAGGCCTCCTGGATCTCCTCCACGGTCGACTCCTCCGGCATGTTGATCGTCTTGCTGATCGCTCCGGAGATGAACGGCTGCGCCGCCGCCAGCATGCGCAGGTGCCCGAGATGATGAATCGACCGGGCGCCGTTCGCCGGCTTGAAGGCGCAATCGAACACCGACAGGTGCTCGTCGGCCAGATGGGGGGCGCCCTCGATCGTGTCGTGTTCGTCGATGTACTCGACGATCTGCTGGACCTCGGACTTCTCGTAGCCCAGCCGGTCCAGTGCCAGCGGCACGGTGCGGTTGACGATCTTGATCATGCCGCCGCCGACCAGCTTCTTGTACTTGACGAGCGCGATGTCGGGCTCGACCCCGGTGGTGTCGCAGTCCATCATGAATGCGATCGTGCCGGTGGGCGCCAGCACCGAGATCTGGCTGTTGCGGATGCCGTTCTCTTCGCCCAGTTCGACCACGCCGTCCCAGGACTTCTTCGCCGCGTTGAGCAGCTCGAGCGGTACGTGGGCCGGGTTGATCTCGCGCAGGGCGGCCCGGTGGTTCCGCATGACTCCGAGCATCGGCTCCCGGTTCTTCTCGAAGCCCTCGAACGGACCCTTGACCGCCGCGACCCGCGCGGACTGGAGGTAGGACGACCCCGACAGCAGGGCCGTGACGGCGCCGGCGTAGTCGCGGCCGGCTTCCGAGTCGTAGGGCAGGCCACGCGCCATCAGCAGGGCGCCGAGGTTCGCGTAGCCGATGCCGAGCGGCCGGTAGGCGTGCGAGTTCTCCTCGATCTTCGGCGTCGGGTAGCTCGCGTTGTCGACGACGATCTCCTGCGCCGTGATCACGATCTCGCACGTGTGGCGGAACGACGCGGTGTCGAAGCCCGAGCCTGGATCGTAGAAGCGCATCAGGTTCAGGGACGCCAGGTTGCAGGCGGTGTCGTCCAGGAACATGTACTCGCTGCACGGGTTGCTGGCGTTGATCCGGTCCGTGTTCGGGCAGGTGTGCCAGTGGTTGATCGTCGAGTCGAACTGCATCCCCGGATCGCCGCAGACCCAGGTCGACTCCGCGATCATGTGCAGCAGTTCGGCAGCCCGGTGGCTGTCCATGGGCCGGCCGTCGGTCACCGCGGTCGTCGTCCACTCCGCGTCGTCCACGACCGCCTGCATGAACTCGTCGGTGGCACGCACCGAGTGGTTCGCGTTCTGGTAGAAGATCGAGTCGTAGGCGCCGCCGGGGACGTTGAAGCCCGCGTCGTAGCCGGCCTCGATCAGGGCCCAGGCCTTGCGCTCCTCGACCTCCTTGCAGCGGATGAACTCCACGATGTCGGGGTGGTCGGCGTCCAGGATGACCATCTTCGCGGCTCGCCGGGTCTTGCCGCCGCTCTTGATCACGCCGGCGAAGGCGTCGAAGCCGCGCATGAACGACACCGGCCCCGAAGCCGTTCCGCCGCCCGCCAGCGTCTCGGCGGAGGAACGAAGCGCCGAGAGGTTGCTGCCGGTGCCCGAACCGAACTTGAACAGCATCCCCTCGGTCTTGGCCAGGCCGAGGATCGACTGCATCGTGTCCTCGACTGAGTTGATGAAGCACGCCGAGCACTGCGGGCGCTCCTCGATCCCGACGTTGAACCACACCGGCGAGTTGAAGCAGGCGTACTGGTGGAGGAGGATGTGAGTCAGTTCCGCGTGGAAGGCCTCGGCGTCCGCCTCGGACGAGAAGTAGCCGCCCTCGCGCCCCCAGTTCGCGATCCGGTCGGCCACCCGGGAGATCAACTGCCGGACGCTCGACTCTCGCTCGGGTGTCCCCAGCTGGCCGCGAAAGTACTTCGACACCACGACGTTCGTCGCCGTCTGCGACCAGGCCTTCGGCACCTCGACGCCGTGCTGCTCGAACACCGACTCGCCCTTCTCGTTGGCGATCACGGCGTCGCGGATGTCCCACTCGATGCAGTCGAAGGGGTGGGCGCCCGGTTCGGTATAGCGGCGCTCGATCGTCAGGCCGGAAGCGCTCGCGGTTGGCGCCGGTGCGGCGACGGCATTCGCCGACCGCGCGGCGCCGGCCGCAGCGGGCGCGGCCATCACCTGCCGACCGCCGGCTGAAGCCGCCCCTCGTGCGCTGCCGTTACCGCCCCCCTGAGCGCCTGAACCGTTGAACGCCATCTGCTCCTCCCTAACTGACGTCGCTAAACGTCGGAACTGGTCGTGAATGAGCAACTGTAGCCCAGAATGGTCTCTCCGCGCAAGGAGAATCGCCGCCCGAAACCACACTATGTAGCCACGGCCGGGACCTCTGACCACTAGATATGGACGTTCATGCGTCTATAGCTGTACACCGATCCATGCGGAGCGGGTTCGGAAAGAAGCCGCAGATCCTGCGGATTAGGAGCGGCGATAAGCTCCCTTCCCGTGAGCACCCGCACGACGAGTTCGGACATCGATCTGCCGTCCTTCTTCGCGCCCGAGGACGTCCGGGACGGCGGCGGCACGGCGCCGCCGGGCTCGTTCCCCTTCACCCGGGGCCTCTACCGGGACATGTACCGCAAGCGGCTGTGGACGATGCGCCAGTACGCCGGCTACGCCAGCGCCAGGGAGTCGAACCGCCGCTACCGCTACCTGCTCGACCAGGGGACGACCGGCCTCTCCGTCGCCTTCGACCTGCCCACGCAGATCGGCTACGACTCGGACGCCGCGCCCGCACGCGGCGAGGTCGGACGGGTGGGCGTCGCGATCGACAGCATCGACGACATGAGGGCCCTGTTCGACGGGATCCCGCTGGACCGGGTCACGACCTCGATGACGATCAACTCGACCGCATCGATCCTCCTGTCCATGTACCTGACGGTCGCGGAGGAGCAGGGGGTTCCCTGGTCGGCGATCGGAGGCACGGTCCAGAACGACATCCTCAAGGAGTACATCGCCCGCGGGACCCACATCTACCCGCCGAAACACTCCCTGCGCCTGGTCACGGACCTGATCGCGTTCTGCTCCGAGCACGCGCCGAGGTGGAACCCGATCTCGATTTCCGGCTACCACATCCGCGAAGCCGGTTCGACCGCCGCCCAGGAGATCGCCTTCACCCTCGCGAACGCGCTCTGCTACGTCGATCTGGTGCTGGCACGCGGCCTCGACATCGACCGCTTCGCCCCCCGGCTGTCCTTCTTCTTCAATGCCCACAACAACTTCCTCGAGGAGGTTGCGAAGTTCCGCGCCGCTAGAAGGCTCTGGGCCGAACTGGTCCGCGAGCGCTACCGGCCGAAGAACGAACGTTCCTGCTGGCTCCGCTTCCACGCCCAGACCGGCGGTTCCACCCTCACCGCCCAGCAGCCCGAGAACAACGTCGCCCGGGTCGCGATCCAGGCGCTGGCGGCCGTTTGCGGCGGCACCCAGTCGCTGCACACGAACGGCGCCGACGAGGCCCTGGGCCTTCCCACCGAGACCTCGGCGCGGGTGGCGCTCCGCAGCCAGCAGATCGTCGCCCACGAGACCGGCGTCGCCGATGTCGCGGACCCGCTCGGCGGTTCGTGGGCCGTCGAAGCGCTGACCGCGGAACTGGTCCGCAAGGCGCGGCGGATGATCGAGCAGATCGAGGAACTCGGCGGCGCCGCCCGGGCGATCGAGGAGGGCTATCAGCAGAACGAGATCGCCAATGCCGCCTACCGCCACCAGTTGGCCGTCGAAGCCAGGAGCGAGGTGATCGTCGGCGTCAACGCCTACACGCAGGAGGAGTCCGGGGACGCCCAGTTCCTCGCCGTCGACGCCGACGCCGAGGCGCGGCAGGTCCAGCGCGTGCGCCGCGTGCGCGAAGAGAGGGACGGAGCGGCGGCCACGGCGGCCCTGGACAGCCTGGAGCAGGCGGCCGGCGGGGACGGCAACCTCCTGCCGCGGATCCTGGACTGCGTCCGGCAGCGCGCCACGCTGGGCGAAATCTCCGACCGCCTGAGGGCGGTCTGGGGCGAGTACGAGCGGTGAAGTCGGCCTACGAGAGGGCGCTCGAGAAGCTCGAGAGCAGGGGCATCGCCGCGCCCCAGGAGGACGCGCTGGACGAGGAACAGCGCCGGCTCATCGAGGATCAACGGAGTCGCCACCAGGCGAAGCTCGCCGAACTCGAGATCCTCCACAAGAAGAACCTGTCCACCGATCCGGCCAAGCGGGCCCAGGAAGAAGAGAACTTCCGCGCCGAGAAGCAACGTCTCGCCGGGCGGCTCGAACGCGAGATCGGGCGGATTCGCCGCGGCGACTGAACGCGCTCAGGCGCCCGCCAGGGCCGGGGCTTCCAGATCCTGCAGGCTGGTCACCTGCAGCAGACTGTCGCGCAGCGCCTCGATCGCATCGACGGCCGCCATCGCGCCGGAGATCGTCGTCACGCACGGGATGTCGAACTTGAGCGCCGTGGTGCGGATCTCCATGTCGTCCTTGTACGACTCGCCGCCCAGGGGCGTGTTCACGATCAGGCCGACCTCGCCATTGATCAGGTAGTCGACGACGTGCGGCCGGCCCTCGGCCACCTTGTTCACGCGCCGCGTCACGATGCCCCGGCTGCTCAGGTAGGCGGCGGTGCCGGCCGTGCACAGCAGCTCGAAACCGAGATCCCGCAGCCGCTCCGCCACCCTGAACAACGCCTTCTTGTCCCGGTCGTTGACCGAGAGGAACGCCGCTCCGCTGTCCGGGAGCGCATGGCCGGCACCCAGCCAGGCCTTGGCGAAGGCGCTGCCGAAGGAACGTCCGACGCCCATCACCTCGCCGGTCGACTTCATTTCCGGTCCGAGCACCGGGTCGACGCCGTGGAACCGGTCGAAGGGGAAGACGGGCGCCTTGACGAAGAAGCGGTCGACCGGCGGTTCGGACACGAGACCGATCTCATCGAGGGTCTCGCCCACCATGACCCGGGTCGCGATCTGCACCAGGGGAAGACCGACCGCCTTGGCGATGAAGGGCACCGTCCGCGATGCCCGGGGATTCACCTCCAGCACGTACACGTCGCCGCCATAGAGCGCGAACTGCACGTTCATCAGACCGACCACGCCGAGCCGCAGCGCGAGCCGCACCGCGATGTCGCGCATCCGATCGAGATCGGGCTCGCTCACCCGGTAGGGCGGCAGCACCGCCGCCGAGTCGCCCGAGTGGATGCCCGCCTCCTCGATGTGCTGCATGATGCCGCAGACCACCGCGCGCCTGCCGTCCGAAACCAGGTCGACATCGACCTCGAAGGCGTCCTCGAGGAAGCGGTCGAGAAGCACCGGGCGGCCGGGCGAGACGTCCGCGGCGCGGCGCATGTAGTTCAAGAGCGTCGGCTGGTCGTAGCAGATGGACATCGCGCGACCGCCGAGCACGTAACTCGGCCGGACGACCACCGGGTAGCCGATCTCGTCCGCCACGCCGCAGGCCTCGTCGAGCGACACGGCGGAGCCGTTCGCCGGCAGCAGGATCTTCTCTTCCGCGAGCAGGTCGCCGAAGCGCCGGCGATCCTCGGCCAGATCGATCGCCTCCGGCGAGGTTCCCAGGATGTTCACCCCCGCCGCCTCCAGGCTGCGCGCCAGCTTGAGCGGCGTCTGGCCCCCGAGCTGGACGATCACCCCGAGCGGCTGCTCACGGCGGTAGATCGCCATCACGTGCTCGAGCGTCAGCGGCTCGAAGTACAGCCGGTCCGAGGTGTCGTAGTCGGTCGAGACCGTCTCCGGGTTGCAGTTGACCATGATCGTCTCGAAACCGGCCCGCCGCAGCGCGAACGTGGCGTGAACGCAGCAGTAGTCGAACTCGATTCCCTGGCCGATCCGGTTCGGCCCCGAGCCGAGGATCATCACCTTCCTGCGGTCGGTCGGCAGGGCCTCGTCCTCGACGCCGGGCGTCGAGTACAGATACGGCGTGATCGCCGAGAACTCCGCCGCACATGTATCGACCCGCTTGAACACCCGGTCCAGGTTCCGCCTCGTGATCTCCCGCGACACCAGGTCCTCCTCGCTGCCGAGCAGCGACGCGAGGCGCTGATCGCCGAGACCGTTCAGGCGGGCGCGGCGCAGGAGCGGATCGGGGACCGAATCGAGATCCCAGCAGGCGAGTTCCGCCTCGCACTCCACGACCGATTCGATCTCGCGCAGGAACCAGGGGTCGATGCTGGAGGCGCCGGCGACCTCTTCGACCGTCCAGCCCTGGCGGAGCGCCGCGAAGACGGCGAAGAGCCGCTGCCAGTTCGGCGTACTGAGCCGCCGCCGCAGACTGACCGGGTCGCTGACCAGCTCCTCCTGCTGCGGCCACGCGGCTTCCAGCTCCAGGCCGGAGAGGCCCTTCATCAGCGCCTCGCGGAAGTTGCCGCCGATCGCCATCACCTCGCCGACCGACTTCATCGACGTGCCCAGGGTGCCGTCGGCGCGCTCGAACTTCTCGAACGCCCAGCGCGGGATCTTGACCACCGTGTAGTCCAGCGTCGGCTCGAAGGCGGCGAAGGTCTTGCCGGTGATGTCGTTGGCGATCTCGTCCAGGGTGTACCCGACGGCGAGCTGGGCCGCGATCTTGGCGATCGGGAAGCCCGTCGCCTTGGAGGCCAGAGCGGAACTCCGGGACACCCGCGGGTTCATCTCGATGACCACGCGCCGTCCGGTCCCGGGCTCCACCGCGAACTGGATGTTCGAGCCCCCGGTCGCGACGCCCACCGTGCGGATCACGGTGAAGGAATCGTCGCGCATGTCCTGGTACTCGGGGTCGGACAGGGTCTGCTGCGGCGCCACGGTGATCGAGTCGCCGGTGTGCACGCCCATCGGATCCACGTTCTCGACCGAGCAGACGACGATCGCGTTGTCCGCGACGTCGCGCATCACCTCCAGCTCGAACTCCTTCCAGCCCAGAACCGACTGTTCGAGCAGGATGAGCGAAACCGGACTCGCCTGCAGGGCGCGGGAGATCACGTCGTCGATCTCGTCTCGGTTGAAGACCACGCCGCCGCCCTCGCCGCCCAGGGTGAAGCTGGGCCGTACGATGACCGGGAAGCCCAGGCGTTCGATGATCTCCCGCGCCTCCTTGAGCGTCTTCGCGGTACCGCTTTCGGGCACTTCGAGCCCGGCCTCGACCATGGCCCTCTTGAAGAGCTGGCGATCCTCGCCCAGGCGCAGGGCTTCGATGCCGGCCCCGAGGAGCTTCATGCCGGAGGTCCTGAGAAACCCCGACTCGGACAGCGCCAGCGTCAGGTTGATGCCGGTCTGGCCGCCGACCGTCGGCAGCAGCGCATCCGGCCGCTCCCGCTCGATGATCCGCTCCACGACCTCGGGCACCAGCGGCTCGACGTAGGTCGCGTCCGCGAACTCCGGGTCGGTCATGATCGTCGCCGGGTTCGAGTTGACCAGGATCACCCGGTAACCCTCGCGGCGGAGCACCCGGCAGGCTTGGGTGCCGGAGTAGTCGAACTCGCACGCCTGACCGATGACGATCGGCCCGGAACCGAAGATCAGGATCGATTCGATGTCCGTCCGCCTCGCCATGAGCGCGCGGAGTGTATCTGCAACCGCGGGACGGGAATTCGTGGAAATCTCACCCTCGGAGTAAACACTTTGGCCTCGAGTACCGTATAGTTCTCATAGAGGCGGCACCGAGTCGCCGGCACAGTGTCAATCGACTTTGGGCCCCGGCTCCCGTGTCGTCACCCACCGGGTTGCGACTGGACCGCGTCCGCGGCCAGCGGAACTGCAACCCACCACCCGGACATCGTCCGGACCTGCCTCAAACCTTCAGACCTCCGGGTCGGGCGGCCACGGCCTTCCGACACGCGATTCACCAGGGAGGGGTTGCTTTCACGCAACCCCTCCTTCCAATTGAGCTTCCCGACCGGCGCCCCGGCGTTGCCGCGCCTACTCCCAGCGCAGGGCACGCGCCGGTTCGACCGCCGCTCCCAGCCTCGCCGGCCACCAGCAGGCGAGCGCCGTCACCAGCAGGCTAAAGCCGGCCACCGCCAGCAGATCCAGGGTCCGCACGTCGAAGGGAACGCTGCTGATGAAGTAGATCTCCGCCACGCCCGGATCGAACCGCACGAGTTCGTAGCGCGTGATGATCACGCTGATCAGGGCGCCAAGGCCCAGACCGAGAGCCGTTCCCACGACGCCCAGGCTCATCCCGCCGAGCAGGAACACTCGCCGCACCCGCCGGGGTCCGAGACCCAGGGCGGCAAGCACCGCCGTGTCCCTTCCCCGCTCCCGAACCAGGACGACCAGTGCCGACGCGATGTTGAACGTCGACACGAGGACGATCAGGCCCAGGATGAGGAACAGACCCCACTTCTGCAGCCGGAAGGCGGCGAAGATGCCGCGGTTGCTGAGACGCCAGTCGGTCACCAGCGCCTCCGCGCCCACGAGTTCCTCGATCCTCTCCTGCACGGCGGACACCGAGGCCCCGGGTGCCGTAGCCACCTCGATGACCACCTGGCCTCCGCCGAGAGCGACAGCCGTTTCACGGTGGACGACGGCGTAGCCGCGGTCGTACTCGGAGAAGCCGGTCTCGAAGGCGCCGGCGATCCGGAGGGTGCGGAAGGCGAACTGGGGACCGGAAGAAGCCGGGGGGAGGATCGCCGTCAGGCTCACCCGGTCACCTTCCGACACGCCCAGCGCGCGCTGCAGTTCACGGCCCACGACGATCGCATCGGTCCCGGCATCGTCACGCGCGAGCTGATCCTCGCTGGCGCCGAACGACGAGGCGCCGGGCAGGACGCCGCGCGTGACGACATCGACGCCCGCCCGATTGCCGCCGCCGGAAAGCAGACCCTGACCAGCCACGGTCACGGCGACCGTTCGGGTGCCCGGCACGGTCCGCAGACGTTCGGCGAGCCCGTCCGCGGCCACCGGGTCCAGAGCGGCGTCGCCGAGCGGCTGGACGAGGAGCGGGCCCGCCTCGAGCAGCCGGGTCCGGACGCTGTCGCTGTAGCCGCTCATCAGGGCCATCGAGATGACCATGGAAGCCACACCCAGCGCCGTCGAGCCGAGAGCGGAGCGCGCCGTCCCGCTCAGCAGCCGGCTGCGCGCGCCGAACAGGTAGCGCGCGGCGATCCACCAGACCACCCTGCCACCGTCCGCCCCCTTGTTCACAAGGCTTCGTTTCGTGGCCCGGCCTCCTGGACGCAGACATCCAGGAACTCTCCGAAGAGGCGCGCCGCATCGTGCGGCCCCGGCGCCGCTTCCGGGTGGTACTGGACCGAGAAGATCGGTCGTCCGACGGCCTTGAACGCCTCGACCGTGCCGTCGTTCAGGTTGACCGCCGCCACCTTGCAGTCGTCGGGAAGGCTGTCCGCGCTCAGGGCGAAGCCGTGGTTCTGGCTGGTGATCGAGACCTGGCCGGTCTCCTCGTCACGCACCGGCTGGTTGCCGCCGTGGTGGCCGAACTTCAGCTTGAAGGTCTTGCCACCCAGGGCCAGACCGAGCAGTTGGTGGCCGAGGCAGATGCCGAAGGTGGGCACCCTGGCGTCGACCAGTTCACGCACCTCGCGGACGATCTCGTGGAGCGGCTCGGGATCCCCCGGGCCGTTCGACAGCACGACGCCGTCGACGCCCAGCGCCAGACAATCGGCTGCCGGCGTCCGCGCGGGCAGCACCGTCACCCGAGCGCCGTGCCGGACCAGGGAACGCAGAATGTTCTGCTTGACACCGAAGTCGTAGACGGCCAGCCGGACCTTCTCCTCGCTCTCCGGCTCGATGTCGTACGGAGACTCGCAGGTGACCTCGTCGACGAGAGCCCGTCCCTCCATCGTCGGCTGCTGGCGAACCTGGTCGATCAGCTCCTCATCGGGACGGTCGCAACTCGTGATCATGCCGCGCATGGCGCCGAAGTCGCGCAGCCGGCGCACGGCCGCGCGGGTGTCGATGCCCGCCAGGGTCGGAACGCCGTTCGTCTCCAGATAGGCGCCCAGGTCGGTATCCCCCAGACCGGAGCGGCGGCTGGTGAACTCACGGGCGACGAACCCCTCGACCCAGACCCGGTGCGACTCCTCGGCGCCGTCGTAGGCACCGTAGTTGCCGATGTGGGGTTGGGTCATGATGACGATCTGCCCCCGGTACGAGGGGTCGGTCAGGATCTCCTGGTAGCCCGTCATCGAGGTGTTGAAGACGATCTCCGCGAAGCGGCTGCCTTCGACCAGAGCCTCCCCGTGGAAGACGGAGCCGTCCTCGAGAATCAGGCGGCCACTCACGACGCTGGCTCGGAGAGTTCGACCAGTACGCCGCCGGCGCTCTTCGGATGAACGAACTGCACGGTCGCGCCCTCAGCCCCCGGCCCCGGCCGCTCGCGCAGCAGCTCCACGCCGTCCCCGCGCAGGCGCGTGTCGTCCGCGTCGATGTCGTCGCTCTTCAGGCAGAGGTGGTGGATTCCCGGACCCCGGCGCTCCAGAAACCGCGCGACCGGCGAATCGGCCGACAGCGGCTCCAGGAGTTCGATCCGGCTGGCGCCGCATGGAATCATCGCGACGCGCACGCCCTCGTGTTCGACCTCCTCGATCGCGGAGACCGCCAGACCCAGGTTCTCGTAGAACGTCCTGGCCTCTTCAATCGACGGCACGGCGATCGCGATGTGGTCCAGGGCGGTGATCATGAGCGGTTCCTCCGTCTCGCCGGAATCCACCGACGAACTCGGCGACCAGCCGGTCCGCAAGGTCATACGGATCCACCGGCCCGCCGTTTCCGGGCGCCCGATTCTGCTGCGATTCCGGCGCCCCGTAAAGAGCCCTCTCCCGCTCCGGATCCCCGGCTTCCGGAACGAGACCTCCAGACTCGACCGCGTCCATCGCGAGCCGCAGCACCTCGGCCCGGTAGAGGTCGAGCACCCGCCGGCGGAAACGGGCCGCCCGCCGGGCGGCGATCTCGCCGCCGGCTTCCAGCCCATCGAAGCACCCGGAGATCGCCTCGAGGAGTTCCGCCGTCCCCTCACCGGTCCGCGCGACCGTCGACACGACCGGCCGCCTCCCGCCCGCGCCGCCGGGCTCCGGGGAGGCGGCGTCCTCGATCGCAAGCCGCGCGGCGCCGGCCCCGGCCAGGTCGCCCTTGTTGACGACGAAGACATCCGCGATCTCCATCGTGCCGCTCTTGATCGCCTGAACGCCGTCGCCCAGACCGGGCGCCACAACCAGCACCACCAGGTCCGCGTTGCGGCGGATCAGCGTCTGGGCCTGCCCCGCGCCGACGGTCTCGACGAGAATCCACCGGAAACCCGCCGCGTCGAGCAGATCGGCGGCGGCGGCCGCCGCTCGCGCCAGACCGCCGGACGCACCGCGCGAGGCCATCGATCGGATGAAGACGCCCGGATCCGTCTCCAGGCCGGACATCCGAACCCGGTCGCCGAGCACCGCGCCGCCGGTCAGCGGGCTGGTGGGATCGAACGCCAGGACCGCCACGGGTTCGCCCCGCTTGCGGAGCTCCCGGGCCAGGGCGGCGGTCAGGGTGCTCTTGCCGACTCCCGGCGGACCGGTCAAACCCACCGTCATCGCCCGGCCGGCCCGGCGGAAGGCGGCCCTCGCCCACGCGGCCTCGGCGCCCCTCTCGATCGCCGTCAGGGCGCGGGCGAGACGCCGCGTCTCCCGCCAGGGCTCCGGGCCGTCCAGCCAGGCCTCGGGTGCGCCGTCCGCGGTCACGACCCGAAACTGCCGATGTCGACGGCACCGTAGTAGTGCCAGAGAATCTCCCGGTAGCTCAGACCGCGCTGCGCCATGAGGTAGGACCCGATCTGGCACATGCCGACGCCGTGCCCGCGTCCGCTGCCGTCGAACCGCCAACCGGCGACGTCGCCGGCGCCCGTTTCGGCGGTCATCCGGACCAGGTTCTCCGGTACATCGAGCAGCCAGCGGATGGCCAGACCCTGGACCTCGACCGAGCGCCGTTCGCCGATCAGGTCCAGCCTCGCGATCCGGCCCGAGACGCCCCGCTCGAGCACCTGCATCGACACCAGGCCCAAGCCGGGAAAGCGCCGCTCCACCGACTCCCTCAGCTCCCCGTGAGACCGCCAGACCGACCAGGGCACGGCGGCCGGTTGGCCTCCCGCAGAGGGTGCCTCGTGCACCACGAGAGCCACACGGCCACTGGCGAGGTAGGCGCGAACCCGATCCCCGGGAGCCATGTCGACCGCATCGACCGGAGCGCCCAGGTCCGCCGCCGGCGCGCCGGACGTCGCTGTGGCGATCGACAGTTCGGCCTCCGGCGCCAGGGGCAGCAACCGCCGCACGCCACGCTTGCGCAGTTGCAGCCAGCGGCCGTCCACCCCCACGAGATTCCCGGCCACGACCTGCAGCGCGCCCCTGGACAGGGCCCGGGCCAGACGCTCGCTCGGCCGGCGCGCCCGGACTCCCGCCATGCCGAGCGCCTTCAGCAGGTGCTGCTCCGGCGTTCCGCCGGCTCTTCCGACCAGGCGCACGCCGCCGCCTTCCACGCACGCGGTTCCGGTCGGACCTTCTCCAGCCAAACGCGGAAAGACGTTGCGCATGAGTTCCGTGCTGCCGCCGCAACTCGCCGTGAACAGGGCCTCGAGCGGCTCGCCCGACCGGACCAGGATCTCTCCCCGCGTTGCCGCCACCGCCTCATCCGAGCGCGGATGCTCCGCCTCGAGTCCCCCGTAGACCTGGCACAGGGGCGTCGCGCAGATGTCGTAGCCCTCACCCGCGAACTCGCTCCGGTGCCGCACCGCGTAGGTGCGCACAGCGACCGCCTGGGCCTTGGTCGCTTCGAACTCGGGGTACAGGTCCGGGCCCAACTCGCCCGGCACCACTCCGCGCACGTAGTCCTCGAGTGGCGCGGCGTTGACGACGTTGATGCCTGCACGGTCGTTCACGAACAGTTCGAGAGCGCCCCGATAGCGGCGGCCGAGAACATCCACGACGGCCCCGTCCGACTCCAGCCGGAGCCGCCTGCCGGCAATCCAACCGATGCCGTCGACAACGAAGCCGGGATCCTCCAGCACGGCGCCCTCGATCGCGATCCAGATGTCATCGAACCCTTCGACGCGGAGCCGGCCGCGGGCTTCCTCCGCCTGCTCCCGTTCTCCGTAACGCCCCACACGGACCCGATACAGCCCGGTGGCCGCGTCGAGGACGGAGGCCGCGTCCTGGTCGAGCAACCCGGCAAGCCGAACAGCCAGCCTCTCCGCCTGCCAGGAGTCCCGCAGCGCCGCCACCTGGAGCCGATGAACGCCCGCAGTCGCCTTCCCCGGTGCCGGCCGCACACTGAAGCGGCCATCCACCTCGTGCTTCTCGCCGTCCTCGGCCACCAGCCAGGAGCGGGACTCGCAGCAAGGAACTTCAAGGCGGTCCAGGTCCGTCGCGAGTCCTACCCGGATTTCCGCCGGCAGCACGATCCGCCCCGAAACACGACTCCCGTCGGGTGCCGGAGCCGGCCGTGCCGCGGCAACCAGCAGGCAGGCCGCCACGCCCACGCCGAAGCCGATCGCCCACCGCCCGACGTGCTCTGGCTTCCGCTTTCCCATCCGCCTCTTCCATACGTTATTGGAAATAGGCGAAACGGCGCTTCTCGGCCAGCGTTCTACCGGTGCTGGTGGGCCTGGACGTCGTGCCGGTAGTCACCGACGTCGTCGCTGATGCGGATCGGCTTCGCCATATGGTGCAGGCGGCTGACCAGGCTGGCCGAGACGCGGTCGGCAAGCGTCTGGCCGGCGGAGACGTCGTCCTCCCCCTCAGCCGCCAGGTCGTAGTTGCTGGTGAAGAGGGTCGGCCGCTTGGCCATGTAGCGGCCGTTGATCAGGAGGTAGAGAATGTCCAGGACGAAGGGCGTCGGCCGTCTGGCACCGAGCTCGTCGACCACGACCACATCCGCCTCCTGGAGCGGCCGCAGCAGATCGGTCTGGCTCAGCTCGTTGCCTGGCTGGAACGTGGACTGGATGTCCGCGACCAGCTTCGTGAAATCGACGAAACGGCCCCTCACGCCGTACTGCTCCGCGAGCTCGATCAGCACGGCCACCGCCAGGTGCGTCTTGCCCCGGCCACTCGGGCCCACGAAGACCAGGCCCCGTTCGCTCAGCGATCCGTCGTTCTCCAGGAACTCGTCGATGTACTCGTCACAATCGTGGCGAGCCCTGAGGAGCTGATCGCCGACATCCCCTGCCAGGCGGAAGTTGCTGAGCCGGCAACCCTGGTACTTGGGCGGAACGCCCAGGTCTTCGAGCCGCCGGCTGCGCACGCGCGCCGAGTGGCAACTGCAGCGACGCGCCCGATTCGTCGCCAGGTCGACGACCCAGCCACGGTCCTGGCAGAACTCGCAACCGGCCTCGCTCAATCCTCTTCCTCGACCTTCACCAGGGCGCCGCTTCGCACCCAGACGAGCGCGTGCCGCCGCCGGACACCGCGACGCCGGTCCGACACGTCGCGTTCCACGATCTCGAGCAGACGATTCCGCTCTTCCTCCAGCCGCGCCAGTCGCTCCTGCAGGGCCAGAACGACCTCGACGCCCGCAAGGTTGACGCCCATGTCGCGGGTCAGCGTCAGGATCGACTCCAGCCGGTGAAGGGAGTCTTCGTCGTAGAGACGCGTGTTGCCGTCGCTTCGTTGCGGCTGGAGCAGTCCCTCCCGCTCGTAGAGGCGCAGGGTCTGCGGGTGAATGTCGTAGCGCTCGGCCACCTTGCTGATCATCACGTAGCGACCGCCCCCCACTCGCCGGCGGCGGGACGGGGGGCGGCGCTTCCGTGAGGACCGGGACCCGACCATGGCGACCCTAGTTTGCCTTCTCGTCCCCGGATGTGTCGTCCACGTCGACGAAGTCGGCATCGATCACATCGTCGTCGCCCCCGGAGGCCGGACCTTCCGGTCCGGCGCCCGCTCCCGGCGCACCCTCCGGCGGCGCCTGAGCACTCGTCTGCTCGTAGATCACCTGGGCCAGCTTGTGCGAGGCCTGGGTCAGGCCGGCCGAAGCGCTGGCCATCGCGGCGGCGTCCTCCGCCTCCATGGCCTTCTTCGCTTCCTCGATCGCCGACTCGATCTCGCCGACATCGGTCTCGGACAGTTTGTCCTTGTGCTCGGCGAGGTTCTTCTCGGTGCCGTAGACGAGGGAGTCGAGCTGGTTGCGGGCGTCGATCACCTCCCGGCGCTGCTTGTCCTCCTCGCTGTGCGCCTTTGCGTCGTCGACCATCCGCTCGATCTCGTCCTTGTCGATGCCGCCTGAACCGGTGATCGTGATCTTCTGCTCCTTGCCCGTGCCCTTGTCCTTGGCCGAGACGTTGACGATGCCGTTCGCGTCGATGTCGAAGGTGACCTCGATCTGCGGCATGCCCCGGGGCGCGGGCGGGATCCCCACCAGATGGAAGCGACCGAGTGTCCGGTTGTGGCCCGCCATCTCGCGTTCGCCCTGCAACACGTGGACCTCGACCGAGGTCTGGTTGTCGCCGGCGGTGGAGAACGTCTCGCTCTTGCGCGTCGGGATCGTCGTGTTCCGGTCGATCAGCTTCGTGAACACGCCGCCCAGCGTCTCGATGCCGAGGGACAGGGGCGTGACGTCCAGCAGCAGGACGTCCGTGACGTCTCCCGCCAGCACGCCGCCCTGAATCGCGGCGCCGATCGCGACGACCTCGTCCGGATTCACTCCCCTGTGCGGCTCGCGGCCAAAGAACTCCTTGACCGCGTTCTGCACCGCGGGCATCCGGGTCTGGCCGCCGACCATGACGACCTCCTCGATGTCGCTGGTTCCGAGACCCGCATCCTTCAGAGCCTGCCGGCACGGGCCGAGCGTGCTCCCGACCAGGTCTTCGACGAGCTGCTCCAGCTTGCTCCGGGACAACTTGACGTTCAGGTGCTTGGGACCCGAGGCGTCGGCGGTCACGAAGGGCAGGTTGATCTCGGTTTCCTGCACTCCGGACAGCTCGATCTTCGCCTTCTCGCCCGCCTCCTTGAGGCGCTGCATGGCCATCGGATCCTGGCCCAGATCGATGCCCTGGTCCTTCTTGAACTCCGCCAGCAGCCAGTCGATGATCCGCTGGTCGATGTTGTCGCCGCCGAGGTGGGTGTCGCCGTTCGTCGACTTCACCTCGACGACCCCCTCACCGACTTCCAGGATGGAGATGTCGAAGGTGCCGCCACCAAAGTCGTACACGGCGATCGTGCGGTCGCCCTCCTTGTCCAGGCCGTAGGCGAGCGCCGCCGCCGTCGGCTCGTTGACCAGCCGTTCCACGGTCAGACCGGCGATCTGGCCGGCGTCGCGCGTCGCCTGACGCTGGGCGTCGTTGAAGTATGCCGGCACGGTGATCACCGCCCGGTCGACCGGACCGCCGAGGTAGTCCTCCGCCGCCTGCTTCAGCTTCTGCAGGACCATGGCAGAGATCTGCGGCGGCGTGTAGCTCTTGCCCGCGGCCTCGATCTGGACGTCATCGCCCGAACTCGTGACCGAGTAGGGGACCATCTTCTGCTCCCCCGAAACCTCGCCCAGGCGCCGGCCCATGAAGCGCTTGATCGAGAAGACCGTGTTCTGCGGATTCGTCACCGCCTGCCGCTTCGCGACCTGTCCGACCAACCGCTCGCCCTTGTCGGTGAACGCGACAATCGACGGCGTGGTCCGACTTCCCTCCGAGTTCGGAACCACCTTCGGATCCGAACCCTCCATCAGGGCGACGACGCTGTTCGTCGTCCCCAAGTCGATACCGATGATCTTGCTCAAGTTCTCGTCTCCCGATCGCCCGCGCCAACCGGCGCGAACGGTTGTTTTCCTGGCTCTTCGGTTCGCCGCCGGGGCTGCGGCCCCGACGCGCCGAGCATCCTAAGACCTAAGCGGCTTGATGTCAAGTCCTGCGGAGCGCATATCTGATATCTATACGCTCATATACGCGCGGCCAGGCCAGTACACCAACCCGATCACGGCGCTCCAGGATGGACCAGCGCCCCTTTCCCGACTGTTGGGTCAGCTACGGGTCTTCTCGACGTAGCGCATCCGGAGCTGGGCGAGCAGGTCCTCGAGCAAAGCCGTTTCCTGAGCGCTCACGTTCCCCCGGGTCTTCTCCTGGAGCACCCCCAGCAGGTCGATGTGCATGCGAGCCCGCGGCAGATCCTCAGCACTCTGGCCATCCGGAAGCTGCGCATCGCCGAGCAGGAAGGCGATCGGCTCGGCGAGCATGGCCACCAGATCCATGAAGCCGGGCCCGGCACCTGCCGCCGGCGACGGGCCCGCGGCGGCCTCTGCGGGTCCCGTGCCCGGGCCGCCCAGGGACGGTTCGCCGCCGTCCACGCCCGAGGTTTCGCGCGGGGCAGTGTCCGGTGCCGCGGGCGACGGGGCCTCGGCGCCTTTCGCGTCCTTCTGCTGCTCGAGAAAGCGGTACTCTTCGCGCAGCTCGCCGTCGTCCGTGAACATCCTCCTGTCGGTGACCTTCACATCCGACCCCCACCGAAGAATGAGCGATCGTAACAGAGCCGGCGGAGCGGCACGGGACCCCTCCTCACTGGCTCCGATCGGCACCCTGATCGACCGGCTCCGCCGGGATTGTCCCTGGGATCGCGAGCTGTCCCTTCGGGATCTGCGCGCCTACCTGATCGAGGAGGCGCACGAGCTGGCCGCCGCGATCGACGAGCGCGATCCCGCGGCGATCAACGAGGAGCTGGGCGATCTGCTCTTCGAGGCCGTCTACGTCGCCCGGCTCGCCAGCGCCGAGCTGTCGGACGTGCCGGTCGGCGACGCGATTCGAACCGTGATCGAGAAGATGGTGGCCCGTCACCCGCACGTGTTCGGCGACGAGGAGGCCTCATCCGCGGCCGAGGTCGCGGCCCTCTGGGAGCAACGCAAACGTGATCGGGCCGGACGTTCCGTGCTGGACGGCGTACCCGCATCGCTGCCGGCCCTGGTCGGCGCCTACCGTCTCGGTCAGAAGGCGGCCGGCATCGGCTTCGACTGGGACGCGGCCGCCGCCGTGCGCGCCAAGGTGTCCGAGGAGCTCGAGGAGCTGGACCGGGAGATGGCGACGGACGAGTCGGCGCCGACGACGAAGGTCGAAGAGGAGTTGGGCGACGTCCTCTTCGCCGTGGCCAATCTGGCTCGCCATCTCAAGGTGGATCCGGAGCGCGCCCTCGCGTCAGCGAACAGGAAGTTCCGCCGCCGCTTCGCGGTGGTGGAAGCGGAACTCGAATCGGGAGTCCGCGCCGAGATCGACGGCAACCGGATGGAGTTGATGGAACGGCTGTGGGAGCGTGCCAAGCGGGAAGAGGAGTAACCCCGCGGCTACCGCGGTCGCCTACAGGTTCGCCGACTCCGCGGGAGGTTCCAACATCTTCTCGATCGCACCTTCGAGCACCGGATCCGACCCGTCTTCCGGCTCGGCGAAGAAGAAGGCGCCGAGGCGGTGCTCCTGCTCCATGCGGATCCTGCTATTCAGCCGCTCGCCGTCCGGATCGGTGTAGAACGCCGAGGTCAACTCCAGCACGCCTCCCTCGTTCGGCAGCTCGATCTGCTCCACCTCGCCGGCGTAGCCGAAGGTTGGTTCACCGTAGAGTTCGGCGCCTCTCGCCTTCTTCAGCACGGCGGTCAGCACCTCGGCGGCTCCCTGAGAACTCCGGTCGACCAGTACGGCGATGTCGCCCGAGTAGAGGCCGCCGACGCCTTCGAAGCTCAGGAGTTTCTGGTCCTCGCGATCGACGAGGCCGCCCAGCTCACCCTGGGCGAACCGGCCTGCCACCTCGTAGGCATCGGCGACCGATCCTCCGGCGACACCGCGCAGATCGATCAGCAGCGAGTCGCCCTCGTACCCGGCGAGCGCCGCGTCGACGTGGTCCGCCGTTCCAGCGGCGAAGCTCGGGATCGTCAGCACGCCGACACCGCCCACCTCCTCGAACTCCGGCGGCAGGAGGTCGTACTCGGCTAGAACGAGACTCACCTCGAGCGGGTCCTCCACACGGCTTCGAACGAGTTCCACCAGCACGTTCGAGCCAACCGGACCGGCCAACTGCCGGCGCACCTCCCAGAGCGGCATTTCCCGAGACGAACGGCCGTTGATCATGGACACGATGTCGCCCCGTTCGAACCCCGCCAGATCGGCCGGACTGCCGCGGTCCACCGCGGCGACGTAGGCGGTCCCGCGCTCCTTGACCACCAGCAGACCGCTGTGACGGCGGCCGATCTCCCGCGCGGCCCGGTACGACTCCACCGCGCTCGCGGGCACGTACACCGAGAACGGATCCAGCGCGTCGGTCACTCCGTCCAGAGCGCCCGCCATCAGACCGCGGCCGCCGACTTCCTCGACGTAGGAGCCGCGGATCAGCCGCAGGACTTCCTCCCACAGCGTGATGTACTTGTAGATCGAGTCGGTGCCGGGTTCGTCGTCGCTGGCACCCAGCCACGCGCCGCTGGCGAGGCCAAGGACGAAGAGCAGCGAGACGCAGACGAAGAGCAGCCTGCCGCCGACTCCCGCCCGGCGGTTCACCGGCGGACGCTCTCCGTCTGCGATCACGGCTTCCTCAGGAGACCGACGCGACCGCCTCGTCCTCGTCCTGCATGATGTCGAGCACCGTGACCAGCTGGGTGATCTGCAGCACGCCGAGCACGCGCCTCGGCAGCGCGAACAGACCCAGCTTGCCGCCGCGGTTGGTCACCGTGGTGTAGGCGGCGATCAGTTCGCCGACGCCGGACGAGTCGATCGTCCGCACGCGGCCCATGTTGAGCAGAATGTTCACAGCGCCCGCACCGACCGCTTCGTGAACGGCCTCCCTCAGAGCAACGTCCCCCTCGCCGATGGTGATCCTGCCCTGGAGATCGAGAATCGTCGCTCCATCCCGCTGGCGCTTGTCAATCTTCATTCCGCTCCTCCCTGGTCTCCTTCGGCGCCCGCGCGCGGACCACCGAACTTCTTGTGAAGCCGGACCTTCGTGCCGCCCTCGGCGCCAAAGTCGTACTCGATCTTATCCATGAACTTCCTCATGTAGAAGATTCCCCGGCCCTGTGTCTTCAGCAGGTTGTCCGGCGCCAGCGGATCCTCCACCGCGGCCGGGTCGAACCCGCTGCCCTCGTCTTCCACCGTGATTTCGATCCCGTCCGCACTCACTTCAAGCGCCACCTCGACCTTCTTCTCGGGGTCCTGCGCGTTGCCGTGCTTGATCGCGTTGGTCAGCGCCTCCCGCAGCGCGATGCCCATCCAGTAGCCGCTCTCCTCGTCTACCTCCAGCGGTTCGAGTACCTCGTCCACCACCGCCAGCACCAGTTCGATGTTCTCGTACCGGCTGCCGACGCTGAGCCGGATGGTCTGCCGAGAGGGTGCGGACACGGTCCTGGGCCCGCTCAGCTCCGGGCCCGCGTCGCACCGAGCTGGTGCTGATACTTGCTCTTCGCGCCCGGCTCGCCGTACGCGATCTCCGGCTCCGATTCCATCGCGATGAAGATCAACTGGGCGATCCGCCGGCCGGCGTCGAGCACGAAGGGGACCGGACCGAGGTTCTGCAGTTCGAGCGTGATGTTCCCCTCGAAGCCCGGATCGCACCAGCCGGCCAGGGAGTGGTTGATCCACAACCGGCCCAGGGTCGACTTGAGCTTCAGGTCGCACGCCACGGAGCGCGGGATGCGCACGAACTCGAGGGTCGTGGCGAGCACCACCTCGTTCGGAAACAGCTTGACCTTTTCGCCGCGAAACTCCTCCGGGTCGCGCGTGGGGCAGATCCAGTGGTCCCCGACCCGGACGTCGTAGCTGGCCGCGTTCACCTGCTCGGGTTCGAAGGGGGAGACCCCGCCCCCCTCGCCCCAGGCGCGGATCCAGTGGTCCGGCTTGATCACGGCCGCTCCGCCATTGTGCCGTCCACGTTCCCCACCTCAGTAGAAGTAGACGGGACCGCCGTCCTCGCCCCGGTGAATCGTCTCGACGAAACGAATGACGCCCTCCTTGAGCGACATGGTCAACGTCGACGTCCGGAAGCCGTCACCAAAGAAGCGGACGCCCCGGAGCAGGTCACCGCCGGTGACGCCGGTGCAGCAGAACAGGATGTCCTCCCCCGGCGCGAGCTCTTCCGTCGTGTAGATGCGGTCGGGATCCTCGATGTCGAACTCGGCGAGCCGCCGCTTCTGCTCGTCGGAAAGCGCCGACAGCCGCCCCTGAATCTCCCCGCCGAGGCAACGCATCGCCGCCGCCGTGATCACTCCTTCCGGCGCGCCGCCGGCGCCGATCACCGCGTGGATGCCGGTGCCACGGACCGCCGCCGCGATCGCCGTCGACAGGTCGCCGTCCCCGATCAGCTTGATGCGCGCCCCGGCGGTCCGGATGTCGTCGATCAGGCCCCGGTGCCGGTCCCGGTCGAGAACGACCACGGTCAAGGCGCTGACCGCGCAGTCGAAGGCGGCCGCGATCGCCTTCAGGTTGTCCTCTACCGGAGCGTCCAGGTCGACCTTGCCGCGGGCGGTCGGGCCGACCACGATCTTGTCCATGTAGATGTCGGGCGCGTGGAGCAGGCCGCCGCGCTCGGACGCGGCGAGCACCGCCATCGCGTCGGAGGCCCCGGTGGCGCAGAGATTCGTCCCCTCCAGCGGGTCGACCGCGAAGTCCACCTGCAAATCGCCCGGGGCCCGGCGGCCGACCTCTTCGCCGACGTAGAGCATCGGCGCCCTGTCCCGCTCCCCCTCGCCGATCACCACCCGGCCGTCGATCGCCATCTCCGCGAGGACCCCGCGCATCGCCTCGACGGCGACGTGGTCCGAGTGGTGGCGGTCGCCGTATCCCATCGTCTGGGCGGCCGCGACCGCGGCGGCCTCGGTGACGGCGACGAAGTCGTGGTCGCGGAGTTCCCCGGTCACGAACCGGCCCCAGCGGCGACAGCGGCCGGTGCGCGGTCGGTTGCCGCCTCCCGCGCCTGCCGGCGGCTCATCGGCGGGTTGAAGGAGGGGATGCCGGTCACCGCGGCGCCGATCACCAGGCCGTGGATGTCGTGGGTGCCCTCGTAGGTGTAGACCGACTCGATGTTCAGCATGTGGCGCACCACCGGATACTCGTCGGAGATGCCGTTGGCGCCCAGGATCTCTCGCGCCAGCTTCGCGCATTCGCGCGCGACCCAGACGTTGTTCCGCTTGCACATCGAGACGTGCTGGGGTTCCATCGTGCCGGCCGTCTTCAGGCCCGCCAACTGGTAGACGAGGAACTGTCCCTTCGTGATCTCGGTGATCATCCAGGCCAGCTTCTCCTGGACGAGTTGGTGACTGGCGATCGGCTGGCCGGCGAACTGCACCCGCTGGCGGGCGTACTCGAGCGCCGTGTGGTAGCACTCCATCGCCGAACCGAGGCCGCCCCAGCAGATGCCGTAACGGGCCTGGTTCAGGGTCTGGAGCGCGCTGCCGATGCCGCGGGTCCCCGGCAGGATGTTGCCTTTCGGAATGCGGCAGTTCTGGAACGAGAGTTCGCCGGTCACCGAGGCCCGGAGCGAGAACTTGCCGTGCTGCTCGGCGCTGACGAAGCCCTCCGTCCCCTTCTCGACGAGGAACCCGCGGATCCCTTCGTCGGTGCGCGCCCACACCACGGCGACGTCGGCGACGCTGCCGTTCGTGATCCACTGCTTCGCGCCGTTCAGCACCCAGCAGTCTCCGTCCCGCCGCGCGCGCGTGCGCATCGCCGAGGGATTCGAACCGAAGTCCGGCTCCGTCAGGCCAAAGCAGCCGATCATCCGCCCGCTCGCCAGTCCGGGAATGAAGCGGTCCTTCTGCTCCTTCGAGCCGAAGGTCAGGATCGGGTACATGACCAGGGAGCTCTGCACCGAGACCATACTCCGGATGCCCGAGTCGCCGCGCTCGAGTTCCTGCATGACCAGCCCGTAGGCCACGTCGCCGAGGCCGGGCAGCCCGTACTCCGTGAAGTTCGCCCCGAACAGGTTCAGGTCGCCCAGCTCAGGCGCCAGTTCCATCGGAGAGCGCGCCTCCCGATGGCACTGCTCGATGATGGGCTTCACCCGTTCGTCGACGAACTGACGGACGGTGTCCCTGATCAGCCGCTCCTCGCCGCTGAGCAGCGAGTCGAAGTTCATGAAATCAACGCCGGGAAATCGCTCCAAGGCACCCTCCTGGATGGTCTGCGGCAGCGCCGAACCCTAGCAGTAGGATGCCGGCCGTGACCCTGGTTCGATTCATCCTGCCACTAGTGGCGGGCGTCGCCTGCGCCTGGTGGATCGATCGCTCCACCGCGGCGCGCGGGCTTCTGCCGCCGCGTTTCGGAAGCGCTACCGGCGAAGGTCTTGAGCGCCGCCTCGCCGCCATGGCACTGCTGGGGCTGGTGCTCTGGATCGGCGTCTTCGCGGCCGTCGGCCAGATCGGGCTGCCGTCCGTCATGGACCAGATCGACTTCGAGAACCTCTCACCGCTACGGCTGTTCCAGATGCACGCGATTCTGGTCGCCTTGCTGGCGGCCTGGCTGATGCTCGGCTACTGGCGCTGCGGGCATGGCGCCGGCACCGTCATCATGACCCAGCTCGGCCTGCGCACCCGCACCGGTCAGTCGATCCCCACCGAGGTGGGAATCGGACTCGGCGCCGGCGTCGTGCTGTGGGGCGGCGTGCTGGCCCTGGTCCTGCTTTCGGCCTTGATCGTCGGCGCCGCCGGCGGCTTCGAGAACCTTCCCAACGAAGCGCCGCAGATGGTGCTCTGGATGGGGAGCCTGCCACTCCTCCTGCGGCTCATGGTGAGCCTCTCCGCCGGCGTCGTCGAGGAGGTCTTCTTCCGCGGCTTCCTGATGCCGCGAGCGGGCTTCTGGCTGTCGAACGTCCTGTTCGTGCTGGGCCACATGAGCTACGAGCAGCCCTTCCTGCTTCTGGGCGTCGCCCTGCTATCGATCGCCTTCAGTTTGCTGACCCTCTGGCGCGGCAACATCTGGCCCGCGATCGTCGCCCACTTCCTATTCGACGCGATCCAGTTGCTGATCATCGTGCCCTCAGCCGCTGAAGCGGCTGGAGGATAGGTCCCGCCGCGCCGTCCAGTCCGTCCGACGCCGCCTCAGACCAACAGGCCGGCGATCGTCGCCGTCTGCAGGCAGGCGAGGGTGCCGGCGATCATCGCCCGCAGGCCGAGGCTTGCCAGCTCGCTCTTGCGTTCCGGGGCGATGCCGCCGATGCCGCCGATCTGGATCGCGATCGACGAGAAGTTCGAGAAGCCGCACAGGGCGTAGGTGGCGATGACACGGGATTTCTCCGACAACTGGTTCTCGGCCGAGATGTCCTCGAAGCGGGAGTAGGCGACGAACTCGTTGGCCGCGGTCTTCAGGCCGAGGAGCGTTCCAACCGCGTCCGCTTCCACCCACGGCACCCCCATGACCCAGGCCAGAGGCCGGAACAGGAAGCCCAGGATCATCTCCAGGTTGAGTCCCGGAAGCCCGATCCAGCCGCCCACCGGCCCGAGCAGACCGTTGATCAGCGCCACCAGGGCGATGAAGGCGAGCAGCATGGCGCCGACGTTGAGCGCCAGCTTCAGGCCGTCGCCGGCGCCCTGGGCGGCGGCGTCGATCATGTTCGCCCAGGGCGTCTTCACCTTGAAGTCGGCCTTCGCCGAGACCTTGTCGGTTTCCGTTTCCGGAATCATCAGCTTGGCCATGACCAGGGCGGCCGGGGCCGACATGACGCTGGCCGCGATCAGGTGGCCGGCCGAGATACCCATGCCAACGTAGGCAGCCATGACACCGCCGGCGACCGTCGCGAAGCCGCCGGTCATCACCGCCATCAGTTCGGAGCGGGTCATGTTGCCGACGTAGTGGCGGATCAGCAACGGCGCCTCGGTCTGGCCGACGAAGATGTTGGCCGAGGCGGACAGCGACTCGGGGCCGGAGGTACCCATCACCTTCGTCATCACGACGGCAAAGACCTTGACCACGCGCTGGATCACGCCGAGGTGGTAGAGCACCGCGACGACGCTCGAGAAGAAGATGATCGTCGGCAGCACGCGGAAGGCGAAGGGGACGAGAGCCACGGCCTCCTCGCCGAAGACGAACTCCGAACCGACGTCGGCGAACTCGAGGAAAGTGGTCACAGCCGCGGTGGCCCACTCGAAGAACGCCTCCCCCGGCGCCGTCTTCAGAATGAGCAGCGCGAGGACGAACTGGATCCCGATGCCGGTGGCGACAGTCCGCCAGCGGACCTGCCGGCGATGGGTAGAAAGCAGCCAGGCGATGCCCGGAATGACCAGGAGTCCGATCAGGCCGGTCATCTATCGACTGACCGCCGGCCCCGCAGCTAAGGGCCGCTGGCCTTCAGGAAGCTGAAGTAGTCGCTGTCGGTCGACACGACCAACCAGGTGTTCGGGTCGATCGTCTTCTCGAAGGCCTCCATCGTGCGCAGAAACTCGTAGAAGCTCCTCGACTGGACCGACTGGTTGTAGGCCGAGGCGTAGATTTCGGTGGCCTCCGCGTCGGCCCGGCCCCGGATCTCGGTCGCCTGGCGGTAGGCCTCGGACTCGATCCGCTTCAGGTCGCGGTCCATGTTGCCGAGGATCTCCGACGCCCGGCCCTGGCCCTGCGACCGGAACCGGTCGGCGATCCGCTGCCGTTCCGAGATCATCCGGTTGAACACGTCCGGCTCGACCTGCTCGCCGTAGTTGATGCGGCGGAACTGAACGTCCAGGACTTCGATGCCGAGATCGTCGGTACGCGTCTGCGCCGCGGCCAGGATGTCCTGCCGGATCTCGTCCCGGCCGGTCACGATCTCTTCGAGGCCGCCGCCCGCGTCCTCTTCGAGGCCGCCGCCCGCCTCCGGATACGACTCGTCGGCGGCCGCCTCGCGGTTCGAACTGCGGATGACCTCGATCAGGTCGTGGTTGGCGATCGCGTTGCGGGTCTCGCCGTCCAGGATGTCGTCGAGCCGCGACTGCGCGCCGCGCTCGTCGCGCAACCGCTGGAAGAAGAGCAGCGGATCCGAGATCCGCCAGCGGGCGTAGGTGTCGACGAAGATGAACACCTTGTCGCGGGTCGGCAGCTCCTCCGCCGCGCCCTGCCACTCCAGGAAGCGGCGGTCGAAGTACTGCGCCTTCCGCCAGGGCAGCTTGAACTTGAGCCCCGGCGTGTCGATCGCGTCGCCGACCGGGCGGCCGAACTCGGTGATGATCGCCTGGCGGTCCTCCCGCACGACGAACAGCGACAGGTTGGCCAGCAGCAGCAGCACCAGGACCAGCAGAACGCCCAGGATCCTCTTCACGGCGTTCCCTCCCCGGCCTGCTGCGCCGCGACCTGCCGCGCCGTCCTCGCCGTGCTGACTCCCTCAAAGCTCATGATCGGCGTCAGGCCGTCGACGTCCTCGTCGACGACGATCTTCCGGCCCACCTTCGGCAGCACCCGCTCCATCGTCTCGATGAACAGCCGCTTTCGCGTCACCTCCGGCGCCTGGCGGAACTCCGCGTAGAGGGCGTTGAAACGCGTCGCGTCGCCCTGGGCCCGGTTGACCCGATCGAGCGCGTAGCCCTCCGCCTGCTGGATCGTCTGCAGAGCCTGCCCCTCGGCCCGGGGGATGACCCGGTTGTACTCCGCCTCGGCTTCATTCACCAGCCGTTCGAGCTCCTGCTCCGCCTGGTTGACCGCGTTGAAGGACGGCTTGACCGGCTCGGGCGGATTGTTGCTCTGGAGCACCACCTGGTCGATGTCGATCCCGGTCTCGTACTGGTCGCAGAGTTCCTGCAGGTCGCGCCTGACCGTGCCCTCGATCTCGGCCCGGCCGACCGTGAGAACCTCGTTCACCGTGCGGTCGCCGACCACCTTGCGCATGACCGCCTCGCTCATGTCGCGGAAGGTGTCGTCCAGGTTGCGAACGCGGTACAGGTACTGGTACGGGTCGACGACCCGGTACTGCACCACCCACTCGACCACCGCCGCGTTCAGGTCGCCCGTCAGCATGTTCGCCTCCTCCGCGTTGCCCACGAAGGAGCTGCGCACTGCCACGCTCTCGCTGCGGAAGCCGAACTCCTGCTTCAACTGGCGTCTGACCGGCACCTTTTCCAGTTGGTCGACCACCGGGATCTTGAAATTCAGGCCCGGATCCCTCGTGCCGGCGTACTTCCCGAGACGGAGGATGACCCCCACCTCCTCGGGCTGCACCGTGTAGACGCTGGACAGGGCCAGGAGGCCGGCCACCACCACCACCGCGATGATCTTGAGGCCGCCCAGCCGATCGCGGACGGCCTTCCCCAGGTTGTCGAGATCGAGCGGGCTGTTCCCGCCGCCGAAGTTGTCTGCCATAAGGCCCTCAGGCTATGCCATCGACCCCCCGATGACAACCTGTGAAGCGCCGAAACTCCCCGGCCGGCAAGGAAACCCGGCGTGCTGGAGAACGCCTTCCGGTGGCCCGTTCAGGCGGTAGTCTCGCCGCCATGCCGCCGCGCTTCGACGACGACGCGAGGACGCTCCAACTGTCCGTGGCGGACCTGCTCGACCACCGCTCCGCCCGACACCTCGGGTTCGCCAACCGCGGAGGATTCGAGCGGCTCTGGGTCGGTCAGGCGATCCACAGCCGCTACCAGGAACAGGCGATGGAGCGCGAGCCGACCTACCGGCGCGAAGTCGAACTCTCACTGGAGTTCGTTCATCGCGGCTGGCAGGTGACGCTGACCGGCCGCGCCGACGGCGTCTACACGGACGAGGACGGCGTTCTGGCGATCGAGGAGATCAAGTCCGTACGCCCGAACACCGAGCCCTCACCGGGCCTGCTGGCGACCTACCGGCTGCAGGCGGCGATCTACGGCTTCATCCTCCACCGGTCAGGCGCGGATCCGCTCCCGGTCCGGGCCGAACTGGTCCTGATCGAGATCGGCACCGCCGGGATCGAGCGGCTGGACGTCGAACTCGACTGGGCCGAACTCGACAACCGGATCCGGGCGCAGCTCAACGCCCTCGTGCAGGACTACGAGGCGGCGCGCGCACATCGCCAGCGTCGCCAGCTCGCGGCCGAACGGCTCGAGTTCCCCTTCCATCGACCACGGCCCGGCCAGCAGGAGATCATCGACCGCACGGGAATCGCGGTCGAGCAGAGGGAGCACCTGCTGGTCCAGGCGCCGACCGGTCTGGGCAAGACCGCGGCTGTCCTGTTCCCGGTCCTGCGCGAGGCGCTGGCGCGGGACCTCCGGGTGTTCGTCCTCACCGCGAAGAACACCCAACAGGCAATGGCCAACCGGGTGATCGACCTGTTGAACCCCGAGCGCGCCTTCCACGCGCTGCACCTGCGAGCCAAGGCCCGCATGTGCGCGAACGACGAGATCATCTGCCACGAGGACTACTGCCAGTACGCCCGCGACTACTACGTCAAGCTGCAGCGCAGCCAACTCCTGCCGCGCCTGCTCGAAGAGCACAGCCTGCTCGAGCCGGACGCGATCTACGACGCGTCGAAGCGAGATCGCGTCTGTCCGTTCGAGATCAGCCTGGAACTCGGGCGCCAGGTCCAGGTCGTCGTCGGGGACTACAACTACGCCCTCGACCCCTTCGTCAAGCTGACCGAGTTCCAGGGCGACGCGGACCTCTCCGGCACCGTCCTGATCGTCGACGAGATCCACAACCTCGTCGACCGCGGACGCGGCTACTACAGCCCCGAACTGACCGCGCAGAGCTGCCGGGACGCCGCGGCGAGCCTGCGCCGGGCGGGCCGCGGCACGGAAGGCGGGCCGACACAGCGCCTCCGGGAACTCTGCGCCGGCCTGGAGGAGCTGATCCGGGACGAGGTCGACCTGGCAGTCGACCTGCCCGACCGCAACGCCGTGGCTGAGGGAGCCGCGCCCGAAGAGCAACTCTGGCGCCTGCGGCCCGCCTTCGACCGCGGCTTCGTGGACTACCTGGAGTTCCGCCGCGACACCCGCTCGTTCGCCGCGAACGACGCCTTCGTCGAGCTCTACTTCAAGCTGCTCCGGTTCCTCAACACCCTCCAGCTCGCTGCCTCGCCGAAACACGCAGAGTCCTTCAGCTTCCTCTTCCGGCGCACCGCCGGTGAACCCAGCTTCAGCCTGCTCTGCAAGGACGCGAGCGCGTTCCTCGGCGCGACGATCAACCGTTGCCGCTCCTGTATCGGCCTCTCGGCGACCCTTCAGCCGTTCGAGTTCTACCGCGACCTGCTCGGCTTCGACGGCGCGCGCACCTCGACCCTCGAGGTGCCGAGCGCCTTCCCGGCCGGGAACCGGCGGATCGTCGTCGACACGTCGGTCACGACGACGTACCGAGCCCGCGACGACAACTACGGCCCGATCGCCGAGCGGCTATCCGAGTTCGCGTGCTCGGTGCCCGGGAACTCGATGGCGATCTTCCCCAGCTACCGGTTCCTCGCCGAGGTCGAGGAACGATTGCCCGATTGCGGCCGCAACGTGGTCGTCCAGCAGCAGACGACCAGCGAAGCGCGGCGCCAGGAAGTGCTCGACGCGCTGACCAGTCCGCTGGCCGGCGACACCCTGCTCCTGGCGGTGGCGGGGGGCGTGTTCTCCGAGGGCGTCGACTACCCGGGCGATGCCCTGCTCGCGGTCGCCGTCGTCGGCCCCTGCCTGCCCGCGGTGACGGTGGAGCAGAAACTCCTGCAGACCTACTACGACGAGCGCTTCGAGCGCGGCTTCGAGTACGCCTTCGTCGTGCCGGGCATGACCCGCGTGGTCCAGGCCGCCGGCCGGCTGATCCGTTCCGCCGACGACCGCGGCGTGATCGCCCTCCTCGACCGCCGTTTCCTCCAGCGGCCCTACCGCAAGCACCTCCCGGCCGAGTGGTGGCCGGAGTCGGAGGATGCGGATGGCGCCGGGCTCGCGGGTCACCCCGCGACCACCGCCGCCGCGTTCTTCAGCCCATGACCGGCCTGCTCCGACGGATCGAACGCTTCATCGCCACCGGCGAGGGCAGGTTCGGTCGTCTGGCAGCAGCAGCGGCCCGTTCCGGAATCGAGCGGGTCGAGCCCTACCGCCGCCTTTGCGAACGGCGCGGCATCGCGCCTGCCGCACTCGACGACTGGCGTTCGGCGCCTCCGGTCCCGACGTCGGCCTTCAAGTCGCTGCACCTATCCGCCGCCGAGCCCCGGGTCGTCTTCCGCAGCAGCGGCACCACGCTCGGTGGCGAACGCCGGAGCGTCCACTACCACCCGTACCCCGATCTCTACCGGACCGTGATCGACGCCACCTTCGCCGGCGCCTGTCTGCCCGCGGGCGTGGGGCGGATGCCCATGCTCTCGCTCATCCCGAACCGCGCAACCGTGCCCGACTCGAGTCTCCTTCATGGTGGATCACGTGTTCGAGCGCCACGCCGCGCCCGGCAGCGCCTGGGCCGCGTCGAACGCCGGCATCGACCTCGATCTCGCCTGCCGGTGGCTCCGCGCCCGCGCCGAGGGCGAACCGGTCTTCGTCCTCGCCACCGCCCTCGCCCTCGTCCTGCTCCTCGACCGGCTCGAAGCCGAGGAGAAGCCGGCCATCCGCCTGCCGCCAGGCAGCCGCGTCTTCGAGACCGGCGGCTTCAAGGGCCGCACTCTGGTCACCACCCCCGAGGCGGTAAGGCAACGGGCCAAGGCCCAGCTGAGCCTCGGCCCGGACGCCGTGGTGCGCGAGTACGGCATGACCGAGCTGACTAGCCAGGCCTACTCCCGCCCCGGCGGCGAGCGTCTGCGAACGCCGCCGTGGATGCCGTTCAGGGTCCTCGATCCGGAGACCCTCGAAGAGGTCGAGCACGGCCAAGCCGGCCTGCTCTCCTTCTTCGACCTCGCGAACCTCGGCTCTGTCTGCCACGTCCTGACGGAAGACCTCGGCGTCCGCGAAGGCGACGCCTTCCACCTGCTCGGCCGCGCCACCGGCGCCGAACTCCGCGGCTGCTCGCTGACCGCCGAAGAACTGGGCGCCGCGTGACGAAGTTAGACGTTCGTGAACCGTAGAGAATCCCGCCAAGGCAACGCCCGATCTCTGGGTGCGCGGACCTTCTGGTCCGCATCCGGCGCGGAGCGCCGGTTCCGGAGGAGCTCACTCAAGGACACGACCCAGAGCCTCGCCCAGGGCGCTCGCGCGCTTCGAGCCATCCCGGAAGAGGACCTCCCCGCCGCCTGGAACGACACCCTTGCCGCCTTCCTCGATGCCGGCAGCCCCGAACGCCGCGAACTCGATCCCGACCTGCTGCAATCCACCGGCCTCTCTCCCACCGGTCTCGACCGCGGCCTTCAAGCCATCGGCTCCGGAATGGTCGGCCAACCCGCGGCCGCCGAACTTCGCCGCCCGCACTGCCAGCAGGCGGACGGCTTCAGCCTCGTGGTTCTGCCGGCCAGCCCACCGGGCCTGATGCTTCAGTCCCTCCTCCCTGCCCTGGCCGCGCGCGCACCCGTCCTGTTCAAGTCGTCACGGGCCGAGCCCTGCTTCGCACCGGCATTCCTCGCCGCCCTCGCCCACCGCCTGCCCGCCCTCGACGAGGCCTACGCCAGCGCCACCTGGACAGGGGGCGACGCCTCGATCGAGGGCGGGCTCTACTCCGCCGCCCGGCTCGTCGCCGCCTACGGCAACGAAGCAACGATCGACTCGGTGAGAGCCGCAGGCACTCGCCGCCTCATCACCTTCGGCCCGAAGCTCAGCCTCGGCTGGGTCGGACGCGACGCCGACGTGGAGCAAACCGCCCGCGGCATGGCCCTCGACATCGGACTCTTCGACCAGCGCGGCTGTCTCTCCGTCGAGGCCGTGTTCGTCAAGCCCGCCATTGCGACCACCTTCGCCGCCGCTCTCGCCGAGGCCATCAGGGAACTCGCGCTCGATCTCCCACCCGGCCGCAGCGACGCCGCCGAGCGCGCCGGCGTCCGCCTCGCCCGCGAGGACGCCGACCTCCGTGGTCTGCGCCGCTACGGCGACGCACTCGACGCCGGCACCGTCATCCTCGATTCCGACCCGAGCATCCGCCCCTCACCCGGCCTGCGCACCGTCCGCATCCACCCGGCCGAGGGCGTCCCGACCCTCAACGAGTGGAACGGCCGGCTTCAGGGCGTCGCCGTCGCCGGCCACATGCCCGCGACCGTCCGCCGCGCCTTCGACCACGCCGGCGTCTCCCGCTTCGCCCCCGCCGGCGAACTCCAGGCGACCGAAGCCGCCTGGCGCAACGGCGGCATCGATCTCGCCGCCGAGTTCGCAGGCAGTGACTAGGGCTCCGGCGGCAGCCCCGACACCGTCTCGACCACCACGCCGTCCTTGACCCGGCACGACCGCGGCAGCGTGCGGTACAGCGGATTCAGGAACGTCGGCGGCGCCTCGCGGATCTCGAAGGCCGGGCCGTAGGACCAGAAGAACGTCCGGTTCTCGTCCGGGGTCGCGGAGCTGAGCACCCACATCCGGCCGCCGTCGAAGACGTGCTGGTTCAGGCTGTCGACCGCCTTGCCCAGGTCCTCGTCGAGGTCGGCGATGACCAGCCAGTGCTCGCCCTCCTCGAGCTCCGGCACGATCGTGAACAGACAAAGCCTGCTGTCGCCGTCGCCGCTGCAGATCTCTTCGATCGCGAGACCCGGCTTGAGCCGGGTCGCCAGGTTGTCGAGCGGCAGGTCCGGCGCGGCGCGGGCAAACGCCAGCAGGCCCACGGTCAGGACGCCGACGACGGCGAGCCGGATCCACGGCACGGTGTCGGCCGCCCGCCTGCCCAGAAAGGCGATGGCCAGTGCCGGCACCATGAGCGCCAGGTCCTGCCAGAACGCCTCGGCCGGGGTGCGCTCGACCAGGTTGCCGAAGCAGCCGCAGCCCGCCTCGTCCTCGGTCGCGATGCCGCGCAGGTCGCGGTAGTAGGCCCGGCCCGTCAGGAACAGGAAGAAGGCGACCAGCAGCGCCGACGGCCCGAGCACCCACATCCGCCGGAGCCCCAGGATCAGCGCGCTGCCGAGACCCATCTCGAGCGCCAGCGCGATCGCGGTGACCACGACGGCCGGCAGCAGGAAGTCGAGACCCTCGATCTCGATCAGCTTGACGAATGCCTGAGGGTCGAGCGCCTTGACGACTCCTCCAAACACCAGCACCGCACCGAGAAAGGCGCCGCCGGCCCATCCGATCAGACTCAGAGCGCCCTCCGGGAGGCGCCCGGGGACCGCCGCCCGGGTCTCCTGGCGCACCCTAGTCGACACGGCTTGCTCTCATCGGTCCGTAGTCCATCCGTTGCTATCCTGACCGGCGCTCCGAGACGGGCCAGATCGCGCCGCAGACTACCCCATGATCTCCATCTCCAACCTCGGCAAGAGCTTCGGCGAACAGACCCTGTTCACCGGCGCGAGTGTCCGCTTCGCGAAAGGCGAACGCTACGGACTCGTGGGCTCCAACGGCTCGGGAAAGTCGACCCTGCTGCGCATCCTGAGCGGCGACGAACCGGTCAGCGAGGGCTCGATCTCCATCCCGAAGCGGTGCCGGCTCGGGGTGCTGAAGCAGGACCACTTCGAGTACGAGGAGGTTCCGATTCTCGACGTCGTGATGATGGGCAACGCCGAGCTCTGGGACGCGATGGTCGAGAAGGATCGGCTGCTGGAGCGGGCCGACGAGCACTTCGACGGCGACCGCTTCGCCGCGCTCGAGGAGGTCGTCATGCGCTGGGACGGCTACTCGCTCGAGTCCCGGGCCGCCGAGATCCTGGAGGGGCTGGGGATCGAGACGGAGGTCCATCGTCAGCCGCTCTCGACTCTCTCCGGCGGCTTCAAGCTCCGCGTGCTGCTGGCGCAGACCCTGGCGGCGGCTCCCGACGCGCTGCTGCTCGACGAGCCGACGAACCACCTCGACATCCTGTCCATCCGCTGGCTCGAGAAGTTCCTGTCCGACTTCAGGGGCGTGGTCCTCGTCGTCTCCCACGACCACCGCTTCCTCGACAACGTCTGCACCCAGATCGCCGACATCGACTACGAGACGTTGACCGTCTACCCCGGCACGTACTCCAACTTCGAGCGGAAGAAGGTTGAGGAACGGGCCCGCCGCGAGGCCGAGATCGCACAGCGCCAGCAGGAGATCGACCACCACCAGAAGTTCGTCGACCGCTTCCGCTACAAGGCGAGCAAGGCGCGGCAGGCCCAGAGCCGGGTGAAGCTGATCAACCGGATGACGATCGAGCCGCTGCCGCAGAGTTCGCGGCGCTATCCGCTGTTCCGGTTCGCGTCGCGGCGACCCTCCGGCAAGCGCGTGCTCACCCTCGAGGGCATCTCGAAGAGCTACGGCGACAACCACGTGCTCGACGACGTGTCGATCGAGATCGGCCGCGGAGAGCGGATCGCGATCATCGGTCCGAACGGGATCGGCAAGTCGACCCTGCTCAAGATCGCGATCGGCGAGGTCCCCGCCGACTCCGGCGAGATCGACTGGGGCTACGAGACCCACCCCGGCTACTTCGCCCAGGACCACCGCCAGCAACTGCTGGACAGCCAGGGTGCGGAGCGCAAGACGGTCGAGAACTGGCTCTGGGACTGCTGCCCCGGCGAACCGATCGGCTTCGTGCGCGGCCAGCTCGGCGCCGTCCTGTTCTCCAAGGACGAGGCGATCAAGCGGATCGGCAGCCTCTCCGGCGGCGAGGCGGCACGTCTCCTCTTCTGCCGCCACATCGTCCTCAAGCCCAACGTGATGGTGCTGGACGAGCCGACGAACCACCTCGACCTGGAGGCGATCGAAGCGCTGATCGAGGGGCTTTCCGACTACCCCGGCACCCTGCTCCTCGTGTCCCACGACCGCTGGTTCGTGAGCCGCCTCGCGACCCGGATCATCGAGATCTCGAGGGACGGCGTCAACGACTTCGTCGGCAGCTACGACGAGTACCTCGACCGCCTCGGCGACGACCACCTCGACCGGGCGGCGGCGCTGGTCAGGGCGAAGAGGGAGAAACGGGAGAAGAAGGCGGCAGCGCAGGCTCTCTAGCAGCCGGCGCCCCGCGGCCCAGCCTCCTCTCAGACGCCGAAGTAGCGCGCGTCCGGGTGGTGGAACACCAACGCCGACACCGTCGCCTCGGGGTCCATCATGTCGCCCTCGGTGAGTTCCACGCCGATGTCGGCGGGCTGTAGCGCGGCGAAGAGCTGGCGCTGGCCGGCGAGGTCGGGGCAGGCCGGATAGCCGAAGGAGTAGCGCTTGCCGCGGTACCTCGCGGCCAGGCGGTCGCGGGTCGTCATCTCCGGCGGATCGGGGAATCCGAGCTTGGCCCGGAGCCGTTGGTGCAGGAGTTCGGCGGCGGCTTCGGCGGTCTCGAGCGCCAGCGCGGCGTAGGCATGGCTCTTCAGGTACTCGCCGCGGGCCTTGAACCGCTCGGCCGCCTCGCGCACGCCGGCCCCGGCGGTAACCACGAAAAGGGCCACGTGGTCACCTCGCGGCAGCACGTAGTCGGCGAGGCAGAGGCCGTCTTCGCGTGGCTGCCGGGGCAGGAGCCACTCGGCCGCGACCTTCTCGCCCGCTTCGGCCGGTTCCAACAGGACGAGCCGGTTGCCCTCGCTCCGGGCCGGGAAGAACCGCCACACTCCATGCGCCGCCAACTCGCCGCGCGCGAACTCCTTGAGTTCCTCGACGACCGCCTCGACCTTGAGCAGCTTCGGATCGTTCGCAACGCGCAGCCGTTCCACGGAACCCTTCAGTCCCAGATGCTTCGCGTAGAGCATCTGCAGGTTCAGGTGCGGCCAAACGTCGTCGAGGTCGAAGCGGGCGGTGTGCCGCTCCAGGTCGGGGGGCTGAGGCGCCGGGACGTCGGCGCGCACGGCCCTGCTGCGACGGTCCCCCGCCGACGCTTTCGCTCCCCTCGAGCCGGTGCGAACCGGCGCCCGGTCCCGCACGCGGAGCGCGTCGATCCGGTCGAGCTGCTCGCTCCGGCGCCCACCGTCGCACAGCCGCTCGATCAGGTCGAGCCCGCTCATCGCATCGCCGGCGTAGGTGCAGACGCCGCCGTACTCGGGCGCGATCCGGTTGTGGGTGAACCGCCGCGTCAACGCCGCGCCGCCGACCACCAGGTCCGTCTCGATCCCCGCGTCCCTCAGATCCCCCGCGGTCGCGACCATCTGCTGGGCGCTCTTGACCAGGAGTCCGGAGAGGCCGATCACGTCCGGTTTGTGCTTGCGGGCGGCCTGGACCAACTGCTCGCTCGGCACCTTGATCCCCAGGTTCACGACCTCGAAGCCGTTGTTGGTCAGGATGATGTCGACCAGGTTCTTGCCGATGTCGTGGACGTCGCCCTTGACCGTGGCGAGGATCACCCGGCCGCGGGTCATGCCCTCCATCCGCTCCATGTGCGGCTCGAGGTGGTCGACCGCGGCCTTCATCACTTCGGCGCTCTGCAGCACCTCGGCCACGATCAACTCGTTGTCGTTGAACAGCCGGCCCACCTCGGCCATGCCGGTCATGAGAGGTCCGTTGATGATGTCCAGCGGATCGGGCCAGCGCGGGTCGGCGAGCGCCGCGTCAAGGTCCGGGCGCAGGCCCTCCTTGCTGCCCTCGACCACCGAGCGCGACAGGCGCTCCGGCAGCGGCAGCAGATCCCGCGGCGCCTGCTCCTGCCAGCCCTTGCGCTCCCGAAACGCGGCGGTAAACGCCTCGACCGCGCGCTGTCCCGCCTCGACATCGCCGGGCCGCAGATCGAGCAACGCCTCCGCCAGCACCCGTTCAGCGACCGGGATCTCGGCGTAGCGCGCCAGGCCCTGGGTGTTGACGATCGCCGCGTCGAGGCCGGCCTGGGTGCAGCGGTAGACGAACACCGCGTTCAGCACCTCCCGCCCCGCGAGGGGCAGGCCGAAGCTCACGTTCGAGATGCCGAGGATGGTCCGGGTGCCCGGGAACGCCTCGCGGACCCGGCGCACGCCATCGATCGTCGCCGCCGCGGAACCGAGATAAGCCTCGTCGCCCGTGCCGCAGGGGAAGACGAGCGGATCCCACCAGATCTCCTGGGGCTCGATCCCCCACCTGGACGTCAACAGCTCGTACGAGCGCGCGGCGACTTCGAGCTTCCGCTCCACCGACACCGCCATGCCCTCTTCGTCGATCAGCCCGACGACCAGGGAGCAGCCGAACTCCCGCGCCAGCGGCACGACCCGCTCGAAACGCTCCAACCCGTCCTCCAGGTTGATCGAGTTCAGGATCGACCTTCCCTGGCACCAGGTCAGCGCCCGCGCCATCACCTCGTGGTCCGTGCTGTCGATCATGAGCGGCACCTTGACCCGGCGCACCAGCCGCTCCAGGAAGCGCTCCATGTCCTCCGTCTCGTCGCGCTCGGGGTCCTGGAGACAGATGTCGACGACCTGCGCTCCACCCAGGACCTGGGCTCGGCCGACCTCGGCCGCCGCTTCGTACTCGCCTTCCCTGATCAGGCGCTTGAACTTGCGGCTGCCGAGAACGTTCGTGCGCTCGCCGACCAGGAGCGGCCGGTTGTCCTCGGTCAGCTCCGCGGCGTCCAACCCCGAGACGATGCAGCGACGATGCCCGGGCGGCCGGCGCGGCGAACGGTCGCGGACCAGATCGGCGAACGCCTCGATGTGGGCCCCGGTCGTGCCGCAACAGCCGCCGACGAGGTTCAGCCAGCCGTGATCGAGGAAGCGGGAAAAGGTCGCGCGGAAGTCATCGGGCGTCTGGCTGTAGAGCCCGTCCTCGTCCGGCAGGCCGGCGTTGGGCACGCAGCCGACCCGCGTCCGGCAGATCTCGGACAGGGCCCGCAGGTGGTCGAACATCTGGTCCGGGCCGGTGGCGCAGTTGAGGCCCACGTAGAGCAGGTCCCGGCGGTCCCGGTGCAGCAGGGAGGCCGCCAGCGCCTCGACCTCCTGGCCTCCGAGCATGGTCCCCATCGTCTCGATCGTCACCGAGACCGCGACGGGCAGACGCCAACCCGCCTGCCGGAACGCCGCCTCGATCCCGATCAGGCCCGCCTTCACGTTGCGCGTGTCCTGGCAGGTCTCGAGCAGCAGGTAGTCCGCGCCGCCGGCCACAAGCCCCAGAGCCTGCGTGCGGTAGTCGTCCCGCAGTTGCTCGAAGGTGACGCCGCCGGTCACCGAGATCGCCTTCGTCGTCGGCCCCATCGAGCCGCAGACGAAGCACTCGCGGCCGGCCGTGGCGCATGCCTGCCGCGCCAGTTGGGCGGCTCTGCGGTTCAGTTCGAAGGCACGCTCCCCGAGACCGTACTCCGCGAGCACCAGGGGCGTGCCGCCGAAGGTGTTCGTCTCGACGATGTCGGCGCCGGCCTCGAGGTAGGAGCGGTGGACGTCGAGCACGACGTCCGGCCGGGTCTCGACCAGGATCTCGTTGCAACCCTCGAGTTCCTCGCCGCCGAAGTCCTCCGGTCCCAGGTTCGCCGCCTGAAAGGCCGTACCCGTGGCGCCGTCGAGCACGAGGATGCGCCGTTCGAGCGCGGCGCGGAGGGCGCTCTCGCGTGCAACGCGGTCGTGCGGCGAGCTGGTCACTTCGCCACGCTACCGCGGCAGCCGCGGCCAGATTCCCGTGGCGAGCAGGGCGCCGACGCCGACGCCGACGGCATCGGCGACCAGATCCATCCACTCTCCGGACCGGTAGCCGACCAGCCTCTGCACCACCTCGATGGCCCCTCCATAGGCCACGGCGCCGGCGGCCGCCACGAACACGCCGCGAACCTTCCCCGCCCGCGCTGCCGGCGCGCACCAGGCCCAGGCGAGCACGGTGAAGAGCACGCCGTGCGCGATCCAGTCCCAGGGCGCCCGCGCCGCCACCCTGGGCGTATCGCCCACGAGCAGGGCGAGGAAGCGCGCCAGGCCGCGCTCCAGCGGTTCCGCCAACAGCGGCGCGGGCAGGAGCAGGAACAACGCGATGACGCCCGCGACGCCGACCGAGAGCAGTCGCCAGGTGGGCGCGGGGCGCCGCCGGAGGGAATCAGCGCGGTCCGACGAACCCCTCCTTCTCCAGGTGGAGGATGACCTGCTGCGCGGCCTCCTCGGCGGTGATGTCCGTCGTATCGATCACCATGTCCGGGTTCTCGGGCGCCTCGTACGGATCGGAGATGCCGGTGAAGGCGTCGATCAGCCCCGCCCTGGCCTTGGCGTAGAGCCCCTTGACGTCGCGTTCTTCGCACACCTCGAGCGGCGTCGCCACATGGATCAGGATGAACCCGCCCACGTCCTCGATCATCTCGCGCACGTCCTGCCGGACGTTCTCGTACGGGGCGATCGGAGCGCAGATCGCGACACCGCCGTTCTTCGTGATCTCCGAAGCGACGAAGCCGATCCGCCGGATGTTGATGTCGCGGTGTTCCCGGGAAAAGCCGAGCTCGGAGGACAGGTTGGTGCGCACGATGTCGCCGTCGAGCAACGTCACCGGCCGGCCGCCGGCCTCGAGGAACTTGACCAGCAGGACGTTCGCGATCGTCGACTTGCCGGCGCCGGAAAGCCCGGTGAAGAACACGGTGAAGCCCTGGTTGCTGCGGGCCGGATGGCTGCGGCGCAGCTCCTGGGCCACCTCCGGGAAGGTGAACCACTCGGGAATCGGCAGACCGCGCCGCAGACGCCGGCGCAGGTCGCTGCCGGAGATGGAGAGCGTCCGCTCACCCTCCTTCACGGTATCCACCGGTTCGTACGAATCGCGGTCCTCCACGTAGACCATCAACCGGAAGGGGACCATCTTCACGCCGAGTTCGGCCTCGTGCTCGACCATCAGCTCCTGCGCGTCGTAGGGGCCGTAGAACGGCTGGCCCTTCGAATCGACCCCCGGACCCGCATGGTCGCGGCCCACGATCAGGTGCGTGCACCCGTAGTTCCTGCGGATCAGGGCATGCCACAGCGCCTCGCGCGGCCCCGCCATGCGCATGGCGAGAGGGAGCAGCGCCAGCTCCGCGGTGTGGCGCGGATAGTGGGCGAGAACCTTGCGGTAGCAGCGGACCCGCGTGTAGTGATCGAGATCGCCCGGCTTCGTCATGCCGACGACGGGGTGAATCAGCAGGTTCGCCTCCAGCTCGCGGGCCGCCCGCAGCGTCAGCTCGAAGTGCGCCCGGTGCATGGGGTTGCGGGTCTGGAAGGCCACCGCCGTCTTCCAGCCGAGCTGGGCGAAGCGGCGTCGCAACTGCAGGGGCGTCTTCCGCAGTCCGGGGAAGTCGTAGTGCCGGGGCAGCTGGATCCCCTCGATCCGGCCGCCGACGGAGACGGTGTTCGTCCGCTGGTACAGATGGGCGACCCCCGGGTGGGCCTGGTCGAGCGTGCCGTAGACCAGTTGCGCTTCCTTGCGCCGGTCGTGCTCCCAGACGTCCTCGACCGTGAGCACCGCCAGCATCAGTCCCTCCGGGTCGCGCAGCACCAGCTTCGATCCCGCTTCGAGACCGGAAGCGGCCTCCGGCGTCACATCGAGCGTGATCGGCATCGGCCACAGTGATCCGGAAGGCAGACGCATCGTCTCGCAGACGCTGTCGAAGGCGGCCCGGTTCATGAACCCGTCGAGCGGCGCGAAGCCGCCGCACATCAGCAGCTCCAGATCGCAGATCTGGCGCGGCGTCAGGGTCCAGGAAGGCCATTCACGGGAGCCCTCCCGCAGTTCGTTCAGGCGATCCGGGGCGGCGATCAGCGACCGTGGCGAGCCGCTGCGCCGCGCCCCTCGCGGCTCGGTCATCATCTGCTCCGTCGACGTCGTCGTAGTGCGGCCCAGCAGTGCCGGCCGGCCGCGCAGTCTAGCAGCCAGCTAAGGTTCTCCCCTCATCTGTTTCGGAACGAATCGGCCCGGGAGAAGAAGCATGGTCTGGGAGCGAGAGATCGAGGAGCTGAGGCGGCGCCGCGAGTTCGCCCGGCAGATGGGCGGCGAGGCCGGCATCGCGGAGCAGCACCGCCGCGGCAAGCTGACGATCCGGGAGCGTCTCGACGTGTTCACCGACGAGGGCTCGTTCCAGGAGATCGGCGAGCTCGCCGGAGTGGCCAGCTACGACGGCAACGAGCTCCAGGACGTCCGGCCCTCGAACCGGGTCATCGGGCTCGCCCGCCTGAACGGACGTCGCGCGGTCCTGAACGGCGGCGACTTCACCGTGCGCGGCGGCGCCTCCGACGCCTCGGTCGGCGACAAGGGCGGCCACGCCCAGAAGCTGGCGCTCGGCTGGCGCCTGCCCTACGTGCGCCTCCTCGACTCCACCGGCGGCAGCGTCAAGACCTTCGAGAAGATCGGACGCACCTACATCCCGACCAACCCCGCCACCCCGGGCATCGAGGACCTGTTGTGCAGGGTGCCGGTCCTCGCCGCCGTGCTCGGTTCGGTCGCCGGGCTGCCAGCGGTCGAGGCCTGCCTCGCCCACTTCAACGTCATGGTCAGGGGCACGAGCCAGGTGTTCCCGGGCGGTCCTCCGGTCGTCAAGGCCGCGCTCGGCATCGACATCACGAAGGAAGATCTCGGCGACGAGCGCACGCAGGTGTTCGGCAGCGGCGTGATCGACAATCTCGCCGACTCCGAGGAAGAGGCCTTCGCGATGCTCAAGCAGTTCCTGAGCTACCTGCCCGACAGCGTCTGGCAAATGCCGCCCCGCGGCGAGACCCACGACGACCCGGAGCGCCGCGAGCCGTCGCTCCTGTCCGCCATCCCGCGCGAGAAGAACAGGGCCTACGACCCGAGAGCGATCCTCGACGCCGTGCTCGACCGCGACTCCTTCTTCGAGATCACGCCGCACTACGGGCGCTCCCGCATCGTCGGCCTCGCCCGCGTCAACGGCTATCCGGTCGGTACGATGATCAACAACCCGAGCTATCTCGGCGGCTCGATGAACGTCGCCGCCGGCACGAAGGTGATCCGCTTCCTGCAGCTATGCGACACCTTCCACCTGCCGATGGTCTACTTCGCCGACGAGCCCGGGTTCATGGTCGGCCCCGAGCAGCAGCGCCAGGGGATCGTCCGCGCCGGCGCCAAGATGCTCTGCGCGACGCTTCGCACCCGTGTGCCGTGGCTGACGATCGTCATCCGCCAGCTCTACGGCGTTGCCGGCCAGTGCCACGACCGCCCGAGCGGCATGTTCCGGCGCGTCGCGTGGCCTTCCGGCCACTGGGGCTCGATGCACATTTCCGGCGGCGTCACCGCCGCCTACCGGCGCATCATCCGGGAGTCCGACGACCCCGCGGCCAAGCAGAAGGAGATCGAGGACCGCCTCGAGGCCCTGGCGTCGCCGTTCCGCACCGCCGAGGCGTTCAACATCGAGGAGATCATCGATCCCCGCGAGAGCCGGCCGATGGTCTGCGACTTCATCGACACCGCCCAGGCGGTTCTCGAAACCCAGCTCGGGCCGAGTCCGACGCCGTACATGCCGTAGACCCGCTGAGAAGCGAAGGAGGCCCCAATCCATGCCGATCGTCGACCACTCCATGGACGGACAAGTGGCCCTCATCACCGGAGGCTCCAAGGGCATCGGCCGCGCCATCGCCCTCGCCTTCGCCGAGAACGGCGCCGATGTCGCGATCACCGCTCGCGGTCTCGAGGCGCTCGACGCCACCGCCGGCGAACTGCGGGAACCAGGTAACCGCGTCCTGGCAGTTCCGGCCGACGTCGGCAGCACCGAAGCGGTCGAGGCGCTCTACGAGCAGGTGGTCGCCGAACTCGGCGGCATCGACGTCCTGGTCAACAACGCCGCCAGGGGAGGCGGCGGGGCGATCTCCAAGCTGAACGAGCAGGTCTTCCGGCGGGTGATGGCGGTCAACCTCTGGGGACCGATCCGGCTGTCGCAGTTGTGCCGGACGACGATGCAGGAGCGCGGCGGCGGCATGATCATCAACATCGCCTCGAACGAGGGCCTGCGCGCGTCGCCCGGCCTGGGCATCTACCCGCCGTCCAAGGCCGCGCTGATCAACTTCACGGAGCTGATCGGCAAGGAGTGGGCGAAGGACGGTATCCGCGCCGTCGCCATCGCTCCCGGCCTGTGCCGGACGGAACTCGCCGCCGGCCTGGTCGAGATGGTCGAGAAGAACGACATCGCGATCAACCCGATGCGCCGCATCGGAGAGCCCGAGGACATCGCCGCCCTGGCGCTCACCCTGGCAACGCAGGCAGGCCGGTTCGCGACCTCTACGACCTACGTCCTGGACGGCGGCGAACTGAGCGCGGGACCGCTCGGCTAGGAGCCGGATGCTTCAGACGTCCGGATGGCGCAGGTGCCAGTCGGTGGCCTGCTCATAGGCGTGGGCGAGGCGGCAGAGCGTCGGTTCGCTGAGGTCGCGGCCGACGAGCTGCAGGCTGTGGGGCGCGCCCGCGGCCGAGAAGCCGCACGGCAGGGAGATCGTCGGCGTGCCGGCGAAGTCGGCGGGCACGGTGAAGAGCTGGATGCTGCCGAGCGGCGGATCGAAGGTCTCCGCGAACGACTCCAGGGCCTCCCTGAACGCCCCGACCGTGTCGTACCCCATCGCCTCCTTCATCGGCAGCGCGGCGACGTTCGACGGGCAGACCAGCGCGTCGACCGCGGACAGCATCGCCTCGAATCGCTCGCTGAAGGCCGCGCGCCGTGCGGTCGCTTCGGCGTGCGCGTCGTCGCTCACCTGGGCGCCGAAGGCCAGGAACTCCCCGAAGTACGGCCCGTAGTCCGCAGCGCGGCTGGGGTATGTCGCGGAATGCGCCCGAACGGCCTCGTAGGAGCAGAGCGGCCACCAGTCGTCGAAGGGCGCCGCCGGCATCTCGACTTCCATGACCTCGGCGCCGAGGCCGGCCAGGACCTGCAAGGCCTCCTCCACCGCGGCGGTGACCGCCGGGTCGACGCCTTCCGAGGCGTACCGCCGGTCGTACCCGAGCCGCATCCCGGCGATGTTCCCGTCGAGCGCCGGCAGGATGGGAGGCATCGGCACCTCGAGAGAGGTCGGATCGTTCGCGTCCGTGCCGGCGATCGCTTCGAGCATGATCGCCGCATCGGCGACGGTCCGCGTCATCGGCCCGATGTGGTCGAGCGACCCCGCGAGTTCGAGCACGCCGTAGCGGCTGACCCGCCCCCAGGTCGGCTTGAGCCCCACGATCCCGCACTGGGCGGACGGAAAGCGGATCGATCCGCCGGTGTCCGAGCCGAGGGAGCCGAAACAGAGGCCGGCCGCCGTCGCCACGCCCGAGCCGCTCGACGAGACGCCCGTCCACAGATCCTCGTCCCAGGGGTTGACGGGGATGTCGAAGTCCGGGTGGTAGGCGCCCATCGCGCCTTCGGTCAGGTTCAGCTTGCCGAGCAGAACGGCGCCCGCGGCATGCAGCCTCTCGACCACGGTCGCATCGAACCCCGGGACGAAGTCGGACAGGACCGAGAGCGCGCCCATCGTGCGCACGCCCTTCGTGTAGCAGAGGTCCTTCACGGCGATCGGGACACCGTGCAGCGGTCCCCGGTAGCGACCGCCCTCGATCTCGGACTCGGCCGCACGTGCCGCGGCAAGCGCCTCGTCGGCCATCACGGTCGCGTAGCTCCTGAGCCGGCCGTCGACGGCGGCGATCCGGTCGAGCATCGCCTCGGTCAGGGCGACCGGCGAGAGTTCGCGGGCTTCGATCAGGCGCGCAACGTCGCGCAGGCTCATGTAGTGGATCGGTTCATCGTGCATCGATGCTGCCTCCGGGGTCGCTCCCGCGGTCCGTTCGTCTCCGCCGCAGGCCCACAGGAACGGTCCGGCAGCGCCGGCGCCGAAGAGCCCGAGCGCGGAGCGGCGGGTCAGCTTCATCCGGCCGCCAGTCCGACCGCCTCGAGTTCCGCGTCGACCATCATCTCGACGAGCTGACGGAAGGTGACTCGGGGCTGCCAACCAAGACGCTCGCGGGCCCGACTCGCGTCGCCGCAGAGAGCGTCGACTTCGGCCGCCCGGAAGAACCGGGGGTCGACCGCGACCAGCACCCGGCCGTCCTCGGCCAAACCCTGCTCGTCCACTCCCGAACCACGCCAGGCGAGCTGCAGTCCGGCATGGGCGAAGGCGATCTCGCAGAATTCGCGCACGCTGTGGGTCTCGCCGGTGGCGATCACGTAGTCGTCCGGCTCGTCGGCGCGGAGCATCAGCCGCATCGCCTCCACGTAGTCGCCGGCGAATCCCCAATCGCGCTGTGACGACAGATTGCCGAGATGGAGGCAGTCCTGAAGGCCCGCCCGGATGCGCGCCGCCCCCAGGGCGATCTTCCGGGTCACGAAGGTCTCGCCCCGGCGCGGCGACTCGTGGTTGAACAGGATCCCGTTGACCGCGAAGAGGCCGTGGGCCTCACGGTAGTTGCGGGTGATGTGGAAGCCGTAGGCCTTGGCCGCGCCGTAGGGGCTCCGCGGGTAGAAGCGGGTGGTCTCGCGCTGCGGCGACTCCACCGCCCGGCCGTAGAGCTCCGACGACGAGGCCTGGTAGAAGCGCGCCTCCGGCGCATGCCTCCGCATCGCCTCCAGCAGCCGCAACACGCCGAGGCCGGTGATCTGACCCGTTGGCCCCGGAAGCTCGAAGGAGACCTGGACGTGGGACTGCGCCCCCAGGTTGTAGATCTCGTGCGGTCCCGTCTCCGCCACCGCGCGATCGAGGGAGGAGGCGTCGGCGAGATCGCCCGCGATCAGCCGAAGCCGGGGGCCGCTGTCGTCATCCCGGTCGAGCAGGTGGTCGATCCGCCGCGTCCCCCCGAGCTGGGAGACCGGCCGCACCAGCCCCCAGACGTCCCAGTCCTCGGCGAGCAACTGCTCGGCGAGATAGGAACCGTCCTGACCGGTTACGCCGGTGACCAGCGCCCGCCGCCTGCTCACACCAGCTTGAGCAGGTGGCCCATCTTGTCCCGCTTGACCCGGAGATAGTCGCGGTTCGACTCGTTCGGCACGATCTCGATCGGCACCCGTTCGACGATCTCCAGGCCGTAGCCGGAGAGGGCGATGTACTTGTGCGGGTTGTTCGTCATCAGCCGCATCCGGCGAACGCCGATATCGCGGAGAATCTGCGCTCCGATGCCGTAGTTGCGGAGGTCGGCCTTGAACCCGAGCTTGTGGTTGGCCTCGACGGTGTCGTGCCCCTGGTCCTGCAGATCGTAGGCACGCAGCTTGTTGAAGAGGCCGATGCCCCGCCCTTCCTGCAGCAGGTAGAGCACGACGCCCTCTCCTTCCTCGGCGATCACGTCGAGGGCATGGTGTAGCTGAACGCCGCAGTCGCAGCGCTCAGAGTGGAAGACGTCGCCGGTCAGGCACTGGCTGTGGACGCGCACCAGGATGTCCTTGTCCGGCTTCGGCTCGCCCATCACCAGGGCGACGTGCTCCTCGCCAGTGAGTTCGGCGTGGTAGGCGTAAGCCTTCATCGGACCGTAGAGCGTCGGCATGATCGGCGAGGCGATCAGCCGGACCAGGCTCTCGTGCCTCAGCCGGTATCGGATCAGGTCGGACACCGTGATCATCGGCAACTTGTGCAGGCGGCTGTACTCGACCAGATCCGGCACTCGCGCCATCGTCCCGTCCGCGTTCATGATCTCGCAGATCACGCCGGCCGGCGCCAGCCCCGCCAGCGTCGCCAGGTCGACCGAAGCCTCGGTCTGCCCGGCTCGCTTCAGCACGCCGCCGCGCTTGGCGCGAAGCGGGAAGACGTGGCCCGGCCGCAGCAGGTCCCGCGGCTGCGTGGCGGGGTCGATCGCGGTCCGGATCGTCGCCGCGCGGTCGGCCGCGGAGATACCGGTCGTGACCTTGCCGCGGGCCTCGATCGACACCGTGAAGGCGGTCTCGAAGGGCGCCGTGTTGTCCCGGACCATCAGCGGCAGGTCGAGCTCGTCGCAGCGGTCCTCGGTCATCGCCAGGCAGATCAGTCCACGGCCGTGAGTGGCCATGAAGTTGATCGAGTCGGCGGTCACCTTCTCGGCCGCAATGGCCAGATCGCCCTCGTTCTCGCGATCCTCGTCGTCGACGATGATCACCTGGCCGCCGTCGCGGAACACCTCCACCGCCTCCTCGATCGGCGTGAAGATGGCGCCTTCCCGACCTTCGTCTCGCTTCGCCATGAACGGGATCGTAACAGCGCTACTCGCCCCAGCCGAGTTTGCTGCGCAGGGCGTCGTAGTGGGTCTGCCCATCGACCCTGGCCAGGAGGGCCTTCGACTCCGATACGGTGACCACGACCCGGTCACCGCCCATCAGCCGTGTCCCCTCCTGTCCGTCCAGCGTCAGATAGACCTCCTCGTCCCGACTTCCGAGGGTCATCGCGATCGTGCTCGTCTCCGGCACCACGACGGGGCGCATGGACAGGGTGTGGGGCGAGATGGGCGTCAACAGGACGACCGGCAGGGTGGGATAGAGAATGGGACCGCCCGCCGACAGGCTGTAGGCCGTCGATCCCGTCGGCGTCGAGACGATCAGCCCGTCCGTGCGATAGACGGCGACCGGTTCGTTGTCGATCTCCACTTCCAGGTGGATCATGCGCGCCAGGGCGCTCTTGTGGACCACGGCATCGTTGAGGGCCCGGTACCGGGTCCTGCCGCCGGTTTCGTGCTGGAGTTCGACGTCGAGCAGCAGCCTCTCCTCGACCTCGAACCCGCCCTCCAGGATGGTCCCCAGGTTCGCGTAGAGGCGATCGCGGCCGATCTCCGCGAGATAGCCAAGGGTGCCGAGGTTGACCCCGACGATCGGTACCCCCGGCCGGTTGCGGGCCACCGACAGCAGCGTGCCGTCGCCTCCCAGGACGACGACGAGGTCCGCGGGCGCCGTCGCGGGCGCAACGACCACAACGCCGCGCTCCTCGAGCCAGCGCTTCACCTCGGCGGAGGTCGCCGCCGCGCGCTCGCTGTCCTTCTTGGCGACGACCGCGACGTCTTGGATCCTGGTCATGTCCTGAAGTGGGCGAGAACTTCCCGATTGCCCGCCGGTCCCGGAAGATCGCAGTCTACCGACGTCACGAAGCGGAGCCCCATCGCTCTCAGGTCAGCGGCGCGTCGCGCGGCGATCCCGCGGCGGACCTCCTCGTCCCGCACCACACCGCCCTTGCCCACCTGACCGCGTCCGGCCTCGAACTGCGGCTTGATCAGCACGATCACGTCGGCTTCGGGCACAAGATGCGGCAGCAGCGCCGGAGCCACCTTGACCACCGAGATGAAGGAGACGTCGACGGTCGCGATCCGGCATCGCTCCGGCAGGGCGTCGGCCGCCAGGTGACGGGCGTTGACCCGCTCCATCACGACCACCCGAGGGTCGCCGCGCAGCTTCTGGTCGAGCTGACCGTAGCCCACGTCCAGCGCGTACACCCGGGCCGCTCCATGCTTCAGGAGGCAGTCGGTGAACCCCCCCGTCGAGGCGCCCACGTCAAGGCAGACGGCACCCCCGGGGTCGACGTCGAAGCAGCGCAGCGCCTGCTCGAGCTTGCGGCCCCCGCGCGACACGTACGGCTCCGACCGGCGCCGCACCTCGATGACCACGCCCGCCGCGGCCGCGGCCCCCGGCTTGTCGCGCCGTTCGCCGTCGACCCAGACCTCGCCCGCCATGACCGCCCGCTTCGCCTGCTCCCGGCTGTCGAAGAGCCCGCGCTCGACGAGCAGTTGATCGAGCCTTCGCTTCACGAGCCCCGGTGGACCAGGAACGCGACGAGGGATCGGAAGAGCTGCCGGCCAGCGGGCAGTTTCTCGACCAGGACCAGGCACCGGTCGGCCGCCTGACGCGCCTTCCGGCGGCTGCCGTCCACACCGAAGAGGTGCGGATAGGTCAGCTTCTCCGCCTGCCGGTCCTTGCCGGCCGTCTTGCCCAACTGCTCCGAACTGCCGACCACGTCGAGGATGTCGTCGCCGATCTGGAACAGGAGGCCGAGCTCGGCTCCGATGCCGGCCAGCAGCTTCGCGCGATCGCTCCCGGCGCCCGCGTAGATGCCGCCCAGGCGCGTGCTCGCTGCGATCAGGGCGCCCGTCTTCAGGCGGTGAATGCGCTCGAGCACCCGTGCGGCGTCTTCACGCCCCCGACCGCCGTTCCTGCTCGCCGCCCCTTCATGTTCCAGGTCGAGCACCTGGCCGCCGATCATCCCCGCCGTGCCGACGGCCCGCGCCATCAACGCCACGGCCTGCAGCCGCCGCTGCGGCGGCGCCGACGCCGGTTCCGTGGCCAGCACGTCGAAGGCGTGGTTCAGCAGGGCGTCTCCCGCCAGCACCGCCATCGCCTCGCCCCGCGCCTTGTGCAGGGTCGGCCGGCCGCGCCGCAGGTCATCGTCGTCCAGAGCCGGAAGATCGTCGTGCACCAGGCTGAACGTGTGCACCATCTCGACGGCGGCGCCTCCCGCCAAGAGATCGCTCCGAGGCGCGCCGCAGGCCTCGCCGGCCATCACGACCAGGGCCGGCCGCACCCTCTTGCCTCCCGCGAACACGCTGTAGCGCATCGCCTCGCTGATCGAGGCTGGCTCCGTCCCGGCGGCCGGCAGGAGCCGGTCCAGGGCCTCGTCCACCTGCGGCCGCAGCGTGGAGAGGAAAGCCGCGAAGTCGGTCACGACTCGTCCGCCCGGTCGCCCTCCGAGGCGGCCTCCGGCAGCACTTCGGCCGCGGGCAGCGCCTCCTCGATCAGCATGATCGGCATGTCGCTGACGATCGGGTAGACGAGGCCGGACTCCCGGCACCACAACCCCTCGGAAACCTCCGGCTGCTCCCCCGCGAAGTGCTCCCGGTAGCGGGCCACGAGCCGCTCGCACACGGCCGGGGGCAGCGGTGTTGTGGTCAGTTCGCCCTTCGACCTGGGGCACACGAGCAGTTCGAGCAGTTCCGGATCTACGGGCATCGACGGATGTCCTGTTACCTGGACCAGCGGAGAAGGAGGGAGTTCATGCCGGGGTTGCGACGATAGTAGGACGAGTTGGACATGTGGAAGAAACCGAAGCTCACGCGCGATCCGCCCCTCAGCCGCCGTCCGATCGCGATCCCGGTGCGAAACTCGAGCTCGCCGCCGATGTCCTTGCCGTCCCCCTTCTCGTAGAAACCGACGGTGGTGATCGAGTCGATGAACCAGGAGCGCCCGAGGTTGATCCGCTGGTCCGTGCCGGCGTAGACGTAAAAGGATCCGTCCGCCGTCACGAAGGCGCCGACGTTGGGGCCCATGCCCAGACACCAGTCGGTGGGGAACCGATACTCGATGCCGACCTCGACCGTCTCATGGCCCCGGCCGAAATCGATCACGCCGGTGCTGAAGCTCAGACCGGACTCATCCTCGCGGCGGGGGGCGTCGTGCTCCGAATCCGCGTTGCAGCCGAAGGCGGCCGGTGCGGCCAGGCTCCCCAGCAGCACCAGCAGGGCGGGCGCCCCGTGGCGCGGACCGGGGAAACGCACGGCCGCGTAGCCTACAATGCGCGACGTGGGGGAAACGTCGGCAGACGCCCAGCGGCCGCCCATTTCGGCCCTGGTCACGACCTTCAACGAAGAGCGCCACATCGCGGACTGCCTGGCGTCCCTCGACTGGTGCGACGAGGTTCTGGTCGTCGACTCCTTCTCCACGGACCGCACTCCCGAGATCGTGCGGGGATGCGACCGCGCCCGCTTCGTGCAGCGCACCTACTACGGCTCCGCATCCCAGAAGAACTGGGCCATGGACCAGACGCGGAACGAGTGGGTCCTGATCCTGGACGCCGACGAGCGCTGCACGCCGAAACTCAGGAGGGAGATCGAGCGTCTGTTCCAGGGCGGCGAGCCGCCTGACGACGCCTACACGATCAAGCGCCGCGTCTACTTCCTGGGCAGGGTGATCCGGTTCTCGGGCTGGCAGCACGACCGCGTGGTGCGGCTGCTGCGCCGTGACGCGGGCCGCTATCCGAACCGGCGCGTTCACGCCGACATGAGGACCCGCGGTCCCGCACCGGTGCTCAAGAACGCCATGGAGCACTTCATGGTCGACGACCTGCTCTCCTACTCGCGCCGCATCCAGCGCTACAGCTGGTGGGGCGCCGCCCAGGTCTGGCGCGAGGGCCGGCGGTCGGGGCCGGCGGAAGTCCTCGGCCGTTCGCTATGGCGCTTCCTGCGCACCTACGGCCTCCAGCTCGGCGTCTTCGACGGCATGCGCGGCCTGGTGTTCTGCCTGCTCCAGGCCTACGGCACCTACCTCAAGTGGTCCTACGTCTGGTCCTGGCACGTGAACCACCAGCGCGGCATCGAGCCGCCCCTGCCGTCCTTCGACGACAGCAAGCAGACCTGGCGCGGCCTGACCGAACTGGAGACCGGCACCGCCAACTAGCGCCGCCGCGCCTCAGTCCAGGCTGATCAGCAGAGGCTCGATCTTCGTCGCGCGACCGGTCGTCTCATCCGCGTCCACCAGGACGGCGGCGAGCCGGACGTCCCGCTTGGCGACCTCGAAGCCAGAGGGCACGTTGAGCAGGAACCGCTTCAGCGCACGATCGGCCCGCACGCCGATCACCGAGTCGTACGGTCCGGTCATGCCCACGTCGGTGATCAGCGCCGTGCCGCCCTCGAGGATTCGGGCGTCGGCGGTCGGGACGTGGGTGTGGGTGCCGAGCACCGCGCTGACCCTGCCGTCGAGGTGGTAGGCCATCGCCTGCTTCTCGCTGGTGGCCTCGGCGTGGAAGTCGACCAGCACCAGCCTGATCGCCGGATCGAGGTCGGCCAGGAGCCTGTCCGCGGCCGTAAACGGCGAGGGCAGCGGCTTCATGAACGCCTGCCCTTCCAGGTTGATCACCGCGTACGGCGTTCCCGCCGGGAGTTCGCCAACGAAGACACCGACCCCGGGGTTGTCCTCCGGGTAGTTCGCCGGCCGCAGCAGGATGGGCATCCGGTCGAAGAGCGGCACGCCCTCCCGCTTCGCCCAGGCGTGATTCCCGGTCGTCATGCAGTCGATCGGCAGCGCGGCGAGCTCCTCGAGCACACCGGGCGTCACCCCTCTGCCCCCGGCGGCGTTCTCCACGTTGACGATCACCGCGTCGACGCGGCGACGGTCGATCAACTCAGGTAGCAGGCGCGACAGGGCGCGGCGCCCCGGCTTGCCGACCACGTCGCCGACGAACAGAAAGCGGGCCATCAGACGCTCAGCGCGCGTACTCGATCGACCGTGACTCCCGGATCACGGTGACCTTGATCTGGCCCGGATAGGTGAGCTCGCCCTCGATCCTCCGCGCCACGTCGCGGCTCAACCAGACAGCCTGCTCGTCGCTGATCTCCTTGCAGTCGACGATCACACGGACTTCACGGCCGGCCTGGATCGCGTAGCTCTTCTGCACGCCCTTGAAGTCGGCGGCAAGCTCCTCCAGTTTCTTCAGGCGCTTCACGTAGCTCTCGAGGATCTCCCTCCGGGCTCCCGGCCGCGCCGCGGACACGGCGTCGGCGGCCGTCACCAGCACCGCTTCGACCGTCTCCGGGTCGTAGTCCCCGTGGTGGCATGCCATGGCGTGGACGACCTCTTCGCTCTCGCCGTGCCGGCGGAGGAGGTCGATGCCGATCTCGAGGTGCGTGCCGTCGATCTCGCGGTCCACCGCCTTGCCGATGTCGTGCACCAGTCCGGCCCGCTTGGCGACATGCACGTCCGCCTTCAACTCGCCCGCCATCGCACCCGCCAGGAAGGCGACCTCCTTGCTGTGCTGCAACACGTTCTGGCCGTAGGAGGTGCGGAAGCGCAGGCGCCCGAGCAACGTGACGAGTTCCGGGTGGAGCCCAGACAGGTTCAGTTCCAGCAGCGCCTCGCGACCCTCGCGCTGGACCCTGTCCTCGAACTCGGATTCGACCTTGGCCGCAACCTCCTCGATCCGGGCCGGGTGAATTCGGCCGTCCGCGATCAGGCGCTCCAGGGTGACCCGCGCAATCTCCCGCCGATACGGGTCGAAGCCGGAGAGAATCACCGCCTCCGGCGTGTCGTCCACGATCAGGTCGACGCCCGTGGTCAGCTCCAGGGTCCGGATGTTCCGCCCCTCGCGGCCGATGATCCGACCCTTCATCTCGTCGTTCGGCAGCATGACGACCGACACGGTCGTCTCCGAGACGTAGTCCGAAGCCGAGCGTTCGATCGCGAGGCTAATGATCCGCTGTGCCTCCCGCTGTGCCGACTCCCGGGCTTCGTCCTCGATCCGCTTGGCGAGGTGCGCGGACTCCATCCGCACCTCGTGCTCCAGACTGTGGCTCAGTTCCTCCCGCGCCTGCTGGACGGTGAGGCCGGACACGCGTTCCAGTTGGCGGCGGACGTTCTGCAGCCCCTCCGAAAGCTCGGTGCGCTCGGCGTCGAGCCGCCGCTCCGCCTCGGTGACCGTCCGTTCGCGCTCCTCGAGTTCCCGGCCAAGCTGCTCCAGCCGGGCCGTTTCCTCGCGGGCCCCGGCGAGGCTTTCGCCCACTTCCCGTTCGCGCTCTTCGAGCCTCTTCCTCTGCTCGGCCGACGAGCGCTCGAACTCGGTACGCAGCGAAAGGACCTCCTCCTTCGCCGCGAGTTCCAGTTCCCGCCCCTTGGCGGCGCACTCGCGTTCGGTTTCTTCGATGAGGCTGTCCGCCTGACGGCGCGCCTCCCCAATCAGTCTCGCCGCCCTACGCCGACCGACTAGGCTCCAGAGCAGCCAGGCTGTAACGAGAGTACCCGCCGCGACCGCGACGGCAATCAGAGTAGTTCCGGTCATCGGCCCTCGATCCGGGCAGAAGGGCATCCCCCGCGAGGCCGTGTGAACGCGCCCCGACACAGAACCAGAGCGGGACCAGGTGGGTGTCCGCGCCACTCGCCGTCAGCGTCCCCGTTCCAGCGGGGCTGGCACGGGCGAGCAGTTGAGAGACTCCCTCTAAAAGAGCGATGGTTCCAACCACGGCTTTCATCACGAACCCTGCAGGGGATGCAAAGTCACAAGTTCTTTCCAGTCAACGATCAGGAATCGAGCGCCGCCTCGAGTTCGGAGGTCAGGCTGGACACACGCTCAACCATCTCCACGAACCGCCCGTCTTCCGCCTCGTCGCCACCACGCGGCGACTCGTTGGCGAGATTCAGGGCGGCAAGGATGGCGATCTTGTCCGGTTCCAGATTGGGCGAGTGATCGGCCACCTCCCGCATCTTGCGGTCCACCTTGCGGGCAAGCTCCCGGATGCGCTCGGCACCCGTCGCTCCGTCTTCCCGGAGGGTGTAGGAAACGCCGAAGATCTCGACCACCACGGTGGCCGCAACATCTTCCTGGCGTTCGCTTTCGGCCACTGCTCGATACCCCGAAGGACCGGCACTATAGCACCCGGCCCGAGGTGAATCGGCGTCCCGCAACGCGCGTCGCGCGAGCGCCTAGCCGCCCCCTCGGCCGCGACCGGTTCAGGAATCGTCGCTGCCGAGCAGTTCCTCGAGACCTTCGGCAAGCGCCTCGACGCGCTGGCCGATCTCGCTGCGCTCCTCGGCTGCCTGCTGCTCCACGGCCTCGAGCCTGGCGGTCAGCTCCCGCGTCCGTTCGCGCTCCGCCGCCAGGGCCGCCTTGGCCCGGTCGATCACTTCCTCCAGTCTCGCGATCGCGGAGACGGAGTCGTCAGCCATCTGCGAGGGCGACACGCGCCGCCTCAGCGACGGCGGCGAATCCCGCGGCGTCCTTGACCGCGAGATCCGCGAGCATCTTCCGGTTCAACTCGATGCCGGCCAGCCGCAAGCCGGACATCAGGCGACTGTAGGACAGGCCGTTGAGGCGCGCCGCGGCGTTGATCCGCACGATCCAGAGGCTGCGGAACTGCCGCTTCCTCTGCCGCCGGTCGCGATACGAGTACGCCAGCGAGCGATCGACCGCCTGCTTGGCGATGCGATGCCCTCTCGACTTGACGCCGTAGTAGCCCTTGGCCTGCTTGAGAATCTTCTTGCGCCGGCGAGCGCGCCGGCTGCCGCGTTTCACTCGTGCCATCGTCCCTGCCCCCGCGGCTCCTCAAACGGGAGCCGCCGGATCATCCGTGAATCATCCCCTTGACCGCCTTGGCGAAGCTGCCCGAGACATCGGTCTGCTTGCGAAGCTTCCGCTTCCGCTTCTGCGCCTTCTTGGTCAGGATGTGGTTCATCATGGAGTGGCTCCGCTTCACCTTCCCCCTGGCGGTGAGCTTGAAGCGCTTGGCCGCTCCCTTGTGCGTCTTCTGCTTGGGCATCCGTAAGCCTCCTCGCGGGCTCGGAGGAGCCGCCGAACCGCGGATGATAGCCCGAAACGCGCCGCCGGGCTAGCCGGTGCAAGCAAGTGCGTGCGGGCTAGCGTTCCGCCGGCACACCTCGGCTCGCCACGACTTCAAGGCTGCCGTCGCCAGCGATCTCGAGCGCCTCGGTCACCGGACGGCGCAGGATGGCCTGAACCTCTCCAGTCGCCGGATCGCGCAGAATGGTCAGTGGCAGGTCGGTTTCCTGGCTAAGGGTGACCGATTCGTCGTCGCCCAAAAGGCTGATTCGCTCGAGGGCTCCCTCCCAACTCACGGGGATCGAGAAGACGAAGCCGGAACGCCCGTCGTCCAGGTCCGGCAGTTCCGGCATGTCGAACGGCAGCGAGAACGCCA
>JAPOWR010000007.1 GCA_026707545.1 Acidobacteriota bacterium
TGCTCATACTACCGGCGTTGGCGGCCCTGAGCTGCGCCCGAAATGGATCAGGCGGCGGCCTGAGCGCGGTTAGCGATGGTCCATCCGAGATAGATGTCGAGATTGAACCGTCCGAATATGAAGTCGACGACTATTTCGAGGGCGAGTGGCCGCCTCTCGAAGACTCGCTCTCTCCGCCCTTTGTCCTCAGCGAGGGCGGGCCCGATTGGGACGCCGGCGAAGCGCGTCCGCCCCTCGCGCAGACGAAACCGCTCACGCCGGAACAGGTCCGGACTCTGCTGAGCCGCCTGCCGCCCGTTCAAGAGCAGGAGGGCGACGTCGAGCAGGTGCGCCTGCCCCACCAGGTCCTCCCGCCCCCCCGGCCCGGCGTCGAAGTGGAGCTGCCCTTCCCGCCGCCGCAGGCCGCTTCCCTGCCCGATGCCCTTGCCGACGCGCCTCTGGCCGTTTTGCGCTATTCGCCCGAGGGAGACGCGCCGCTGGCCCCCCAGCTGAGTATCACCTTCAACCAGCCGATGGTCCCTCTAACCAGCCACCGCGAACTGGCCCGTGAGGAGGTACCGGTCAGGCTGTCCCCCGAACCGCCGGGCCGCTGGCGCTGGGTGGGCGCGCAGACGCTCTTTTTCGAGGCCGGCGCCGCAGGCCCCGCTCGCATGCCCATGGCGACCGAGTACACGGTCCAAATCCCAGCGGGCACACAATCTGCCGGCGGCCGGAAACTGGCCGAGCCCGTCAGCTGGACCTTCCGCACGCCGCCGCCCACGCTGCAGTTGGCGCATCCCACCAGCCGTTCTCTCGGTGTGGCGCCTGTCTTCTATGCATCTTTCGACCAGAGAATCGACCCTGCGGCCGTCCTCGAGCACGCGCAGGTGACTGCCCGCGGCGTCAGCTACGCGCTGCGCTTGGCGACCGAAGATGAGATCGCTGCCGACACGCGGGTTCAACGCCTGGCTGCGGCAGCCCCTCCCGACCGCTGGCTGGCTTTCGTCGCCGTGGAGCCTCTCCCGCGCGACGCGACCGTCACAGTCACCTTCGGCACGGGCACGCCCTCCCTCGAGGGCCCGCTCGTCAGCGCGCGCCCTCAGAGCTACAGCTTCCATACGCCCGGCCCGTTCGCGCTGCGGCAACATCGGTGCGGCTGGTCAGACGGCAGCCGCTGTCAGCCCGGCGAGCCCTGGCTTCTGCGCTTCAACAATCCCGTCGACTTCGTAAGATTCGACCCTGCCCTCATCTCCGTCGAACCGGAACCTGCCGCCGTCTCCTACGAGGTCTACGACCACGAAATCTGGATTCAGGCAATCACGCGCGGCAACACGACCTACACTGTCACCCTGGACGCCGAACTGACCGACCGCTTCGACCAGACGCTGGCTGCGGAACTGCAGGTGCGGTTCGAGGTCGGCCCGGCCGAGGCCTTCCTGACCGCCAAGGCCGGCGGCCCGATTACAACCCTGGACCCGTATGCCAGGCCCGTTTTCCCGATCTACACGCTCAACCTCAACGCGGTCAAGGTGCGCGCCTTTCGCGTTGCCGCGGAGCAGTACGTCGACTATCTCCTTTGGCGCCATGACCACCGCAACGATGACCGGCAGGATCCACCAGGGGAGCTTGTCATGCAGCGCACGCTGCAGCTGGACTCCCAGGCCGACGCAGTGCTGGAGACGAACATCGATCTCGCCGCCGCCCTCGACGGCGAAACCGGCCACCTCATCCTCTACGTCGAGCCGCAGAGCGGTTTGCTCGCTTCTCTCTTCAACCAACGGCTACGGGAAATGCGCGTCGTCAGCTGGGTTCAGGTGACCGGAATCGGCCTGGACGCCTTCGTCGATGATGATGAGATCTACGTCTGGACAAACCGACTGGCCGACGGCGCACCGCTGCCGGGCGTGCGCGTGACCCTCTGGCCCCAGGAGCTGCACGGCACGACCGACGAGACCGGTTCTGCCCTGTTGTCGCTCCCGCAAGACAGCGCGCAGCTGCTCATCGCACGCGCCGGCGATGACACGGCATTTCTGCCCGAAAACCGTTACGAATTCTACCGCACCGAGAGCGGCTGGAACGGCTGGCGGCGGCGGGACGCAGCCGCCGAAGCCCGCTACTACGTCTTCGACGACCGCAAGATCTACCGTCCGGGCGAGACCGTCAGCGTCAAGGGCTGGTTGCGCCTGATCGAACGCAGCCCGGAGGGCGACGTGAGCCTGGTCCGCCAAGGCGGCCCGGACCGGCTCAGCTATGTTGTGCGTGACGAGTCGAACAATCGCATCGACGCCGGCTCCGTACCCCTCAACGCGCTCGGTGGTTTTCATTTCCAGTTCGACCTGCCCGAAAACGTCAACCTGGGAAACGCCTGGATCGAGTTGGAACCGGCCGCCGGCTTCCCCGCCGCGGACGAAGCCCGCCACTACCACGGGTTCCAGATCCAGGAGTTTCGCCGCCCTGAGTTCGAAGTCAGCGCCCGTGTCAGCGAAGGCCCCCACGTCGCCGGCGGTCGCGCGCTCGCGACCGTCAGCGCCGGCTACTTTGCCGGCGGCCCGCTGCCGAACGCCGAAGTGACCTGGGAGGTCGAGGCGACGTCAGGCGCCTACGAGCCGCCCAACTGGTCCGGCTTCATCTTCGGCAAGTGGCTGCCGTGGTGGGGCTATGACGACGAGTTCGCTTACCTCGGCCGCGCCGCCTTCACCGCGCGCACCGGCGCCGCCGGCGAGCACAGCCTGCGCATCGACTTTCTGACCGGCGCAAACGCCGGGAACGGCTCCGATCTGCCCGGCCGGGAGAACGTGCGGCCCTTTCCGGTCCACGTCAACGCCCGCGCGACCGTGTTCGACGTGAACCGGCAGGCGTGGAGCAGCGGCGCCGGCCTGCTCCTGCATCCGGCCGACCTCTACGTCGGCCTGCGTACCAAGCGCTACTTCGTCGAGCAGGGCGAGCCGCTCTCGGTTGAAGTCGTCGTCACCGACATCGACGGCAATGCGGTCGCGGGCCATGGCGCGGTCGTGCGCGCCGCGCGGCTGGGCTGGGTCTACCGTGAAGGCGGATGGCGGGAGATCGAAAAGGAGGCGCAGGAGTGCACGGTAGAAACAACCGCCGCGGCTGCGCCAGACGACAGTGAACACAACTTTGCCGCCTGCGGTTTTGAAACGCCGCTTGGCGGCGAGTACCGCATCACCGCCACCGTTACTGACGAAGCCGGTCGTCGCAACCGCACCGAGTTGATTCGCTGGGTGAGCGGCGGTCAGCGGCCGCCGAGCGGCAACGTGGAGCGGGAAGAGCTGCAGCTCATCCCCGACGGCGAGGCGTACGCGCCGGGGGAGACCGCCCAAATCCTGGTGCAGGCGCCCTTCTTCCCCGCCGAAGGCCTTGTCACCCTGCGCCGCGACGGTCTCGTTTCCAGCCAGCGCTTCACGATGGACGGCCCGACCCACACCTTGCACGTACCGATCGAGGAGCAGTACGCGCCCAACATTCACGTGCAGGTCAACCTGGTCGGGTCAGCCGTGCGCGTCGATGGCGCGGGCAATGAGCTTCCTGCCGCGCCCCGCCGCCCCGCCTACGCGCGCGGCCGGCTCAACCTGTCGATTCCGCCCCTGAGCCGCACACTGCAGGTCGACGCGACCCCGCGTGCGCTGAAACTGGAGCCCGGCGCCGAGACAACAATCGACGTATCGGTGCGGGATGCAAACGGCGCGCCGGTGGCCGGCGCCGAATTCGCCGTCGTCGTCGTGGATGAGGCGGTCCTGGCCCTGACCGGCTATCAGCTGCTCGACCCCGTAAGCGTCTTTTACAGCGATCGCGGCCGCGGGGTCGGCGACCACCACAGTCGCGCCGACCTGGTGCTGGCGAGTCCGCAGGCGCTGCCGGGGGCAACACCCGCGCCAACGGGTACGCCGCAACCGCAACAACCGCGTCCCGAAATGCTAAGGCAGACGTTTGCGCTCGAGGCGTCGGCCCCGGCCATGGCGGAGATGGCAATGGGTGATGACATGGCCGAAGAGTCGATGGACACCGACGGCGGCGGCGAGGCGATTCGCGTCAGGCTGAACTACGACCCGCTCGCCCTCTTCGCGCCCGATGTACGTACCGACGCCGACGGGCAGGCCAGCGTTTCCGTCACTCTGCCCGACAACCTCACCCGCTATCGCGTCATGGTGGTGGCCGTGGCCGGCGGCAAGTTCTTCGGCAGCGCCGCGTCCAACCTCACCGCGCGGCTGCCGCTGATGGTACGCCCTTCCGCGCCCCGTTTCCTCAACTTCGGCGACAGCTTCGAACTGCCGGTCGTGCTGCAAAACCAGACCGACGCGGCGATGGTGACACACGTGGTCGTCCGCGCGACCAACGCCGATTTGGTGGCGGAAAGCGGCGGGAGTGAAGCGGTCGGCTACGCGCTGGAGGTGCCCGCCAACGACCGGGTCGAGGTACGCTTTCCAACACAGACCGCCGGCGCAGGCACGGCCCGTTTCCAGTTTGCCGCGGTCGCCGCCAATCAGCCTGCGATCGCCGACGCGGCCGAGATCGACCTGCCGGTCTTCACACCCGCAACCACCGAGGCCTTTGCCGTCTACGGTGAGATCGACGCCAGCGGCGCGTTGCTGCAGACTTTGCGGCCACCGACTGATGCAGTCCCGAGCTACGGCGGCCTGGAAGTAACGATCTCCTCAACCGCGCTGCAGGCGCTGACCGACGCCTTCATCTATCTCGTGCGCTACCCCTACGAATGCTCCGAGCAGATCGCCTCCCGCATCCTCGGCGTGGCCGCGCTGCGCGACGTATTGACGGCGTTCGACGCGGAGGGGCTGCCGACGCCCGCCGAGATCGAGATAATGATGGACAGCGATCTGCAGACGCTGCAGGCCCTACAGGACGACGGCGGCGGCTTTCCCATCTGGCGGCGCGGCGGCGAAGTCTGGCCCTATCACAGCGTCCACGTCGCCCATGCCCTGGCCCGCGCCCGGTTGAAGGGCTACGCGGTTCCCGAAGACATGCTGAGCCGCTCGCTTGACTATCTGCGCACCATCGAGGACCACTTCCCCTCCTGGTACGGGGCCGGCGTCCGTCGCGGTCTTTCCTCCTACGCCCTCTATGTGCGCAAACTGCTGGACGACGATGATCCATCCAAGGCAAGAAGGCTGATCAACGAAGCCGGTTTGGAAAACCTCTCGCTTGAAAGCGTCGGCTGGCTTCTCTTCGTGCTCAGCGACGATCCGGCCTCCCACCGGACGGTCGCAGAGATGCGGCGCTTCCTCAACAACCGCGTGACGGAGACCGCCGGCGCGGCCACGGTCGCCTCCGGCTACGGCGACGGCGCATACCTTCTGCTCCATTCCAGCCGCCGCGCCGACGCCGTCCTGTTGGAGGCGCTCGTCGTCGACCAGCCCGACCGCGACCTGATTACAAAGCTGGCGCGCGGGCTGCTGGGGCACCGCACCGCAGGCCGCTGGAGCAATACGCAGGAAAACCTCTGGGTGCTCCTGGCGCTGGACCGCTACTTCAACGCCTTCGAGTCACAGACGCCCGACTTCGTCGCCCGCATCTGGCTGGGCGAGCGGTACGCGGGCGGCCATGCCTTCGAGGGCCGCTCAACCGAGAACGTCGCTCTCGGCCTCCCGATGCAGTACCTCCAGACAAGCGCGGATGAGACCGACGGCGACCTTCCCCTGACTCTGCAGAAGGAAGGCCAGGGACGGCTCTACTACCGG